>JAISUE010000016.1 GCA_031272245.1 Bacteroidales bacterium | reverse complement strand
CTCAAAAAATATTTTTCAAAACTCAAAAAAGTTTTTTTAACTCTCAAAAAACATTTTTCAAAACTCAAAAAATATTTTTTAACTCTCAAAAAACATTTTTCAAAACTCAAAAAAGTTTTTTTAACTCTCAAAAAATATTTTTCAAAATCCAAAAAACATTTTTCAAAACTCAAAAAATATTTTTCAAAATCCAAAAAAGTTTTTTCAAAACTTAAAAAATATTTTTTGAGTTTTGAAAAGACTTTTTTTAGACCTGAAACAAAGGTTTTTAAGACGTTGAAAATGATTGCGTTGGCGGAAACAATGGTTGCTGCGGTTGAAACAATGATTAGAAAAACGGAAACAAAGGTTGTCGGATTTGCAACAATGGTTGCTGCGGTTGCAACAATGGTTGATGAAACTGAAATGTGGGTTTATGATTTTGTAACAAATGTTACACTTTGGATTGCTTCGCTTTCGCTCGCAATGACAGGGGAGGGAAAGGCAATGACAAAAAAAACGGCGGCTGAAACGAGGATAGGGGAGATGGGAACGAGGGGGGATGCGGAGGAAACGTTGCAGGAAGAGATTGTTACCTGAAAATCGTAAGGCAACATAAAGGTACGTAATTTATAATGATTTTTTAGTACTTTTGCCAAAAAAAAAGTGGTAAGCTACTCATATCGCACCGCTACAACCTTGATTACCTTGCTGCATTCCTGCCCTGGGGAAGTTTAAAGGGAGCTGGTCGTATGAGACTTACCGTTTGCAAACGGTACAACTTTTTTTTGAAATGACAAAATTTGAACTTTAATGATTCAATATAAAAAATTTCCATTTACAAGCCAATAAGCATACTCTGTATAAAAATCAGGCGATTATTTTTTTATTGTAAATTTAAATTGTGAGTTAAGTTTATGACGTGAAGCATAAAGCAATAGACAATAAACAACATAAGCAAAGAGTGCAAAAATTGCGATTAGACCTTGATTTAATTCAGGAAAAAGTGAAGAAAAAACAGCTATAATTACAATTAAAATTGTGGTAGGGAGAACGAAACCTATCATAACGGCTTTTGTTCCCAGAGATGTTGCCATTTGGATTTTTACCTCTTCTCCCACAATATATTTATGAGCATCAGGAGTTTGAAGTGTTAAAACGTGGTCTTTTTTATCCAAACTTGTGCAAGCGGCTTTTGCATGACAGGAAGAACAAGCTGATTTTCTGTTAATAACAACTGTTATTTCCTCGTGTTCAACTGCGATAATTTTAGCAGTTTGTTCAATACAATCCTGTTTCATTGGCTATAAATGTGATGTAAAAGATTTTAATACAAAAAGTTATTATATGGGTAACGTATGGCATGAATATCTTTTATTTTGTTGTATAACAAAAGACGCAGGTTATCAAGATTGGTTTTTTCTTTTGCAGAAATAAAAAATACGTCATCTTTATATTTTTCAATACAATAATTTTTCATCTCCTGTAAATCCCAATTTTTACGAGTACATTCAGTCAAATCATCCTCTTCTTTAACGGAAAAGGAATAAGCGTCAGTTTTGTTGAATAGGAGAATAATTGGTTTATTGTCTGCTTTAATATCTTTAAGCGTTTGATTTACAATATCTATTTGCTGTTCAAAAGAAGGATGAGAAATATCCACAACGTGTATTAGCAAATCAGATTCCCGCACTTCGTCCAAAGTTGATTTGAAACTTTCCACCAATCCTGTCGGAAGTTTGCGGATAAATCCAACAGTATCGCTCAAAAGAAACGGCAGATTATCAATAACTACCTTGCGAACGGTAGTATCAAGAGTTGCGAATAGCTTGTTTTCAGCAAAGACCTCGCTTTTTGACAAAAGATTCATCAATGTACTTTTTCCAACATTTGTGTATCCCACAAGCGACACTCTCACTAATTGCCCTCTGTTAGAACGTTGAGTAATCTTTTGACGGTCTATTTCTTTGAGTTTTTCTTTTAATAAAGAGATTTTATTTAAAACTATTCGGCGATCTGTTTCTAATTGAGTTTCGCCTGCACCTCTCATCGTTAAACCTCCTCCTCTTTGACGATCAAGATGCGACCACATACGTGTAAGTCTTGGTAAAAGATACTGATACTGTGCTAATTCCACTTGAGTTTTCGCTTCTGCTGTTCTGGCTCTTTGTGCAAAAATGTTTAATATCAATCCTGTGCGATCCAAAACATGAGCCCCCTTGAGTTCTGTTTCAATATTTCTTAATTGAGATGGGGTAAGTTCGTCATCAAAAACCACCCATTCCAATTCTGCCGCCTCTATATATTGTTGTATTTCTTCTAATTTGCCACTCCCAACGTATGTACGTTTGTCAATCGTTTTAAGATTCTGCATAAAACGTTTCTCTACTATTGCACCTGCAGTATCAATTAAAAAGACAAGTTCATCAAGATATTCTTCAGATTGATAGAGAGGTATATCCGGCGTACATACGCCGACAACAACGCATCTGTCGGGTTCTCTATAAGTTTCTATCATAGTCATTTATTTTTTTGAGGCACAAAAATAATAAAATTTTGTTTAAAAGTATAATATTTAGTGTTGAATAAAAGAAAAACGCCACTCCAATATTTTGAAATGACGTTCAAAGTAATGATTTTATATTTCTTTCTTAAGCTTGCATTTTGTTTAGCAAAGCATTTTTTGCACGAACAATTCTGTCTGCGTTTGAAACTTCGTAACTATACTCTGGAATTTCGGAAAAATTACCAAGACTAACTTTTAGATTTCTGTATCGCATGATGCTTCTTTTTAACTGTTTAGCAGACAAATGATATTGTCGTAACCCTGTTTGTTTAAATATCCTCGACATATTTACACTATTTAAACCACCAGCGGCAATAATTTCAATACTTGTTCCTGCTCTTTGATTTAGAAGATCAAGATTATTTACACCACCAATAGCATTTGAAGAACCTCCACTTGTAAGCACACGTTTACATCCGCATTTAACTATGTCTTCCCAAGCTTCAAAATAATTAATCGTCATATCAAAAGCTCGGTTGAAACAAACTACCATTGGAGATGCAAGCGATACTAATTCCGTGGTGCGTTTAATATCCACATATCCGTTAGTCTGTAAAATACCAAGTGTTACTCCTGCAACGCCAAGTTCTTTGCAAACCTTAATATCCTCTTTCATCGTTTCAAACTCTTCAGCTAAATAATAAAAATCTCCTTCACGAGGACGAATTAATACCATAACTTCTCCTTGAAAATGTTCTTTAGCATATTTTATAAATCCGTAAGATGGGGTTATCCCTCCTTCATAAGGACCTGAACATATTTCTATTCTATTTGCTTTTGCCTTATTGGCAGCAAGCACAGACTCAATATTTGAGCAACAAACTTCTAAAACAAATTGATCTTTCATGAATTTTTATATTATCTAATCATCTAAAATTTTATCCAGCACATTATCAACCAAAACATCTCTATATTTATGAACAATCTCTATATATTCTCCTTTGGTAATTATTGTCCAACCCATATCTTTTATCTGTTCTAAAAACTCTTGGCTTTCTTCTTTATGAGGATAATGAATAGTAATGAGTTTACGTCCTGTATGTTCTGTACTGTAAAGTTCTTGTAATTTTCTGTACAGTTGCAATCTTTTTTGTTCAGTATAAGTAGCTTTATTCATAACAATCATTATTATTTTGTTATTAATTTCTGCAAAAACATTAATTTCTCCATAACCGCAAGCAACGCTTATATCCTGAATATCTTCATCAAAATCTGGAATTGATTTTTGAATTATTGCACTTATAATCTTTTTAGATGCGTGGTTCATATCTGTAGAAACTCGTTTGTACGCATCATTTGCCCAATTCATTAACCAACAAAGGGCTACGTCCGACGATATTATCGGATTTGATACACTAAATATATTTGGTTCAATCATAATTTTTTATTTTGAAAAATAAAGTATTTTTTTGACATTGCAAAATTACAAAAAAAATCTGAATTAGCAAAAATAATTGAATAAAAATTTTTATTTTATCAACTATTTAATAATTATTATTAAGTGATATGTTCTAAATTTTTATTTTCAAAGTATTCATTTTCAATAAATAAACCATTTACAATTTTTATTTTTAATGAGAAAAAAATAACATAAAATTAGTATTTATCAAATATAAAATAGGTTATCATTATTTTTATTTGCTAACGGCATAAAGTAACACATTAAAATTACATATTAAATTTATAAATCATTGTTTTACGTTAAAAAAATCAAGATATTTTGACATAAAACAAAACATTATAATAACAAAATGCTTAAAAAATTTTATCTTTGCAACTTCAAAAATTAACACAATCCAATGACAAACGAAGAAAGATTAAAAGATTTTCAATTAAGAACAGACAATTTACAAAGATTTCTCCATATAGAAACATTGCAACAAGAGATAAATAAAGCAGAAAAGCAAACTCAAGATGCTGATTTTTGGACAGATGCAAAAGCTGCAGAAAAAATTTTACGGCATATTAACGAAAAGAAATCATGGGTTACTTTATATGATAGTGTAGCTTCTGCTATGGAAGACCTTAAAGTGTGGTACGAATTTTTTGAACTTGGCGAATGTTCCGAACAAGATTTGGAACAGCACCTCAATGAAACAGAAAAACTTATTGCTGATTTGGAATTCAAAAATATGCTTCGTAACGAAGAAGACAGACTGTCCGCAATTATAACCATTAATTCCGGAGCAGGTGGAACAGAAAGTTGTGATTGGGCAAATATGTTATTTAGAATGTATGTTCGTTGGGCTGAAAGACACAATTTTAAAGTATCAATTATAGATATTGTGGAAGGTGATGTTGCTGGCATAAAAAGTGCAAATATGGAAATAGAAGGTAAATTTGTTTATGGATACCTGAAAGGTGAGTCTGGGGTTCATCGTTTAGTACGTTTATCACCATTTGATGCTGCAAACAAACGACATACTTCTTTTGCATCTGTTTATTCTTATCCTGTAATTGATGAAAATATAGAAATAAATATAAATCCTGCTGATATAGAATGGGATACTTTTCGTTCATCAGGTCCTGGTGGTCAGAATGTAAACAAAGTAGAAACAGCTGTCAGACTGCATCATAAACCGTCCGGTATTGTTATTGAATGTCAACAAACACGTTCACAATTACAAAACAGAGAAAAAGCCTTACAAATGCTAAAATCTCAGCTTTATGATATTGAATTGAAAAAAAAACAAGAAAAAATTGCTGAAACCGAAGCCTCAAAGAAAAAAATAGAATGGGGTTCTCAAATAAGAAATTACGTTTTGCATCCTTATAAATTGGTAAAAGATTTACGAACAAATATTGAAACATCTGATACAACAGCTGTTTTAGACGGAGAAATAGACGATTTTATTAAAAGTTATCTAATGGAATATGGCAATGAGTAAGCAAATATAAATTGTATTAAATAACAATGCACTATAATATTTTTATAAAATAATAACTATTATCTTTTTACATTTTTGAATGGTCGCAACCATCTCTCTCCCCTTTTGCTGCTGCTCTACAACAAGCAGGAAGTTTTTCTATTGCTTTAACATTTGCTTTGCAATTAGGAGTTTCCACACCTATATCTGCTAATGCTTTTTCAAGTTTTTCCTGATTTGTCTTTTTATGATTAAAAATAATTGTAACATATTTGTCTTCAGAATTAACTGTAACACTTTTAACACCTCGTTCAAAGACAAGACATTTTTCCACTATCGGTGTAAGACTCTCGCAACAAAAACGTGGCATTTGAATATCAACTGTATCTGTTGTAGATACTTTTTGCGCATTTGCAGTTACAATACTTAATACCGCTAAAATGACTACTAAACCTATCTGTTTCATTTTTAATATATTTTTATTTTATTACTTTATTGTCCAACGTAAGCCGGCATAAATTGTTCTCCTCATTATAGGAGCATAAACGACTGACGCATCAAAATTATTACTAAATGGTTGATCTGCTCCAATAACAGGAATATCCTGTGTATAATTTGTAAGATTTTCACTTCCAAGATAAACTTCCGTATGTTTAAACTTACGAGTTATTTGTGCAAGCATAAAAACATAAGGATCGGAATATCCCTGCTTATCTCCAACATTCAACGGAATTCTTTGCTTACCATTAAATTGTGTAGTCAAATCAAATACCCATTTATTATATTTTGTACGATAAGAAAGTACTATTAAGCCTTTATATTTGCTTGTATAAGGTTTTTCCAACAATTTTCCACTATAAGTAGCTCTCACATCATTATAACGTCCAGCCAAAGTAATATCAAACCCTTCAAAAGGAGAAAACATTATATCAATCTGTGCTGCATTCGAATATGAATTTTCTCCATTTGAATTGTAAAATATCGCCTGATTTGCATCCTGTTCCAAATCCATTATAATCTGATTTTCAAAATATGTATAATAATAATCAAGCATTATTGTAAAATCTCTTTCTCCCCATGGCTTAAAAGTATAAACTAAATTCAATCCACCATTATATGCATCTTCCATTTTCAAAAGTTCATTACCTTTAATGATAATGTTTCTCGATGATGCAAGCAGTCCAAAGTTATCTGCGATTATATTTGCCGTACGATAACCTTTACCCAAAGCACCTCTTAATATTAAATTTTCTACTATAGACCAACGAAAATGTATGCGGGGAGTAATAATATTTTGCTCATAAAACGAATTATAATCATAACGGATACCCGCTGTGGCAACAAATTGTTTGTCGTAAACAAAAGTAAATTGTCCAAAAACTCCCGGCACAAATTCTTTTCTAAAAAAATTATTTCTGTTCGCATTTGTATTGCTAACAAATTCAATAGCTGATAGATACGGACGAGACAAAATATCTTCACTCTGGTCTGTATAACGAATACTTGCACCGTAATCAATGTAATGTCCTCCGATAATTTGTTGATTTACTAAGGCATTAAAATAAATATCGCTTTCTTTTCCTTTATAATTGGTAAGCCCATAGAAAGCGTCTTGCGAAAAATATGCAGCAGCTAATTGTGTTCCAAAAGAGGCTGTTCTGCAAAATGGTGCTCCGTTTTTAGTGAAAAAATACAACCTATCAACGTTGCCACCCAAACCATAAAGCATACTATCGCCTCTCAAATCTGAATTGAAGTTCATTTGACCTCCAAGCCTGTAATCGTGAGTATAATTTATTAAAGTCTGACTGCAAATTCCGTCAGGTACTTCATAATTCCATCGATTTACTATATTGAATTGTCCCTGTTTTGGATTATCCATAAAACCATCCCCATCCATACCGTTATTATTTGGTAACATTCCTGCGTGATCATAAGAATAAAAACCGTTATAAGAACCATGAACTAATAAACCTGTACTTAACTTATCATTAAATTTATAATTTGTCTTTGCATTAATCTCTCCGCGTGTTTCTGAATTACCATATAGATTGAGGAAAAACGCATCTCCGTTTTGAGGTTTTTCATATTCAAGATTTATTATTCCTGTTATAGTTTCATAACCTTGCTTAACCGTAGCTACACCCTTTGAAATAGAAATGCCTTCCATCCAACTTCCGGGTACATAACTTAAACCAAAAGGCGCTGATAACCCTCTTAAAAAATATACATTTTCCAATAGTAATTGAGAATAAATACCAGTCAAACCCAATAGCTGAATTTGTTTTGAACCGCTTACAGCATCAGTATATCCAACATCCACAGATGCACTGTTTTCAAAACTTTCTCCCAGATTACAACAAGCCAAATGTTTTAACCCCTCTTTTGTTATCCCCTGAGTGTTCTCCAAACTCATTTTATCAACATAAGAACTGCTTTGTCTGCTTTTTATCTCAACTGTTCCTAAAGATGTGGTTTCAGGTTTTAAATATACTTTTACATTTTTCATATTAGGTGAAACAAAAACCGTATCCGTAGTATATCCAACACAACGGATAACTAATTTTCTTGCCTTTTGCAAATCATTGTGTAAAGAAAAATGTCCATTAACATCAGAAGCCACTCCCGAAGATATATTATCCAACCAATATATATTAGTGTATGCAACAGGCTCTTTTGTATTTTCATCAAAAACACTCCCCTCTATACTCCTTTGTGCAAAAAGAAAACCCGTATAAAATGCAAATATGGTTAATATAATAAGTTGTTTTTTCATATAAATCTATTTTTTCATTCAGACGTAAAAACTTCACTAATCTTACATAAAAGCAAAATTAACGCTTTCCAAATAACTTAATTGATATTTTTTACAGATTAAATACAAATTAGACATATAACTCTTGTTATTAATGAATTTTGAAGCAACAATTTAATATTACTTTTAATGTTAGTAAAACATTGTAAAATAATTTTATTTTTCCAAAATTTTATCAAATAAAAACAGTACGGAATCGCTATTTTCAGAAAAATAATCTTAATTTTTATTTTTTTACTTTTGCAATCCGTAATGAGTCAAAAGAAAGACATAAATATTATAAATCCTTATGTAAAAAACTTCGTGATAGAAGCAACAAAACCTAATGCAAATATCGTTATTTCCGGTTTGCGTGGGTCGTCATTTGCATTTTTTCTTAACAGTGTTGCTAATCAGACAATAGGTTTCACAAATTTTGTAGTATTTAAAGATTTTCCATCTGCCGCAGCCTTCTATAATGATATGGCATTTCTTTCTTCCAATGCTGATATATATAATAATGTTCTTTTTTATGGCAATCTAACAGAAGCGGAGGCTCTGCTTGCGATAGAAGAAGCAAGGCGTTCTAATTCAAAATATCAGGCAACTACAGTAATAACTTACTACGAATGTCTTTTTGAAAAAGTGATTGGAAGAACAACGTTCAGCAAAAATACAATAGATATTGAAGAGGGACAAACGTTAGATTTGGATTTCCTGCTTGAAAGTCTTGATAATTTACATTTTGAGCGAGTTGATTTTGTTTATGATGCAGGACAATATGCTTTAAGAGGCGGAATAATTGATGTATTTTCTTTTAGTAATAGAGAACCTCACAGAATAGAATTATTTGAAGACAAAGTAGAAAGCATTAGAACCTTTGATATTGTATCTCAACTTTCTATTGAAGAAAAAAATACCTTTTCTATTGTTCCCAATGTGAAAGATGGAAATTTGTCCGGTAAACAAACTACCATCATTGATTATTTTGAGGGAGAAAATACTTTGGTTTGGATAGAGAAAATAGACGACTTAAATAAAAAAGCAAATGAAACAGGAGAATTTGAAAAGAACATTGTAAATAAAATATATCAATACAATCTTATAAAAATAGAAATAAACGCAAATAATAAAAACAAAAATCTATCATCTTTTGCCGCTGAATTTCATACAGAATTGCAACCTCACTTCAATCAATCGTTGGAATTATTGTTTGACAATCTTGTATCATACTATGAAAAAGGATTTCGTCTTATGATCTCTGTTACAGACAAAAAACAAGAAGAGAGATTAAAACATATATTTGCTGAATTTATCCAAACAAAACATATAGAAGACTCCTTACATTCAACAACAGATAAAATAAACTATCTACCATTACAAATATCTTACATTGATTACTCTTTTTCTTCCGGTTTTATAGATTTTGATACTAATACCTTATTATATACAGACCACCAAATTTTTTCAAGAGTAAAAAATTTCAAAGTCAGAGACACGTCTACACAAAAAGAAAGGTTGTTAATTGAAGATTTAACTGCTTTGAAGCCGGGTGATTATGTAACACATATTGATTATGGAATAGGTAAATTTGCAGGGCTTGAGAAAATAACAGGAATAAACGGCAGACAGCAAGAGAGTATAAGACTTATATATAAAGATGGAGATGTACTTTATGTTTCTATTCACGCACTTCACAAAATAGCAAGATATGTAGGTGGCGATGGAAGTACGCCAAAAGTTTCCAGACTTGGCTCTAACAAATGGGAAAAATTAAAAGAAAAGACTAAAGGGAAAGTAAAAGACATTGCAAAAGAATTGATAATATTATATGCTAAACGCAAAAGCACTCATGGCTTTGCATTTTCTGCCGACAATTACTTGCAAAATTCTTTGGAAGCCTCATTTATTTATGAAGATACTCCTGATCAACATAAAGCTTCCATTGCAGTGAAAAGAGATATGGAGAGTTCAGCACCAATGGACAGATTAATTTGTGGAGATGTCGGCTTTGGCAAAACAGAAATAGCTATTCGAGCTGCTTTTAAAGCCGCTTGCGATGGAAAACAAACAGCTGTACTTGTACCAACTACTATTCTTGCTCTTCAACATTATAAAACTTTTTCAGAAAGATTAAAAGATTTCCCTGTTACAGTAGATTATCTTAATCGTTTTCGCACAACAAAAGAAAAAAAAACTATACTCAACAATCTTAAATCAGGTAAAACAGATATAATAATAGGTACACATTCTTTGGTTTATGGTAAAAAAAATGAAGAAATTTTTAAAGATTTAGGTTTATTAATCATTGACGAAGAACATAAATTTGGAGTAAGTATAAAGGAAAAACTCAAAGAGCTAAAAGTAAATGTTGATACCCTTACGCTTACAGCTACACCTATCCCAAGAACATTGCAATTTTCTCTTATGGGAGCAAGAGATTTATCTATCATTAACACACCTCCTGCCAACAGATTACCTGTTCAAACTCAGTTATCTACCTTTAATGAACAAATAATCAAACAGGCAATAGAATATGAACTTGATAGAAATGGACAAGTCTTCATCGTAAATGATAAAATAATAGGTTTAGAAGCCTTACGTCAAATTGTAGAACAGCAAGTTCCACAAGCAAAAGTATGCGTAGCACATGCACAGTTACCAAACGATGAATTAGAAAACGTAATGCTTGATTTCATTGAAGGAAATTTTGATGTGTTAATTTCTACTACTATTGTTGAAAATGGACTTGATGTTTCTAATGCCAATACAATTATAATCAACCATGCAAACAATTATGGTTTGAGTGATTTACACCAGTTAAGAGGCAGAGTAGGAAGAACTAATCGTCGCGCTTTCTGCTATTTATTCGTAAATGATAAAGAAATTCTTACCGAACAGGCAGAAAAGCGGTTAAGAGCAATAGAAGAACTTACTTCTTTAGGCAGTGGATTTTCTATTGCAATGCGTGATTTGGATATACGTGGAGCCGGAAATATACTTGGAAGCGAACAGTCCGGTTTTATAAATGAAGTAGGATTTGAAACATACAACAAAATTTTGAATGAAGCAATAACAGAATTAAATTACGAATTACAAATAAATTATCACAAAATAGAAACAGACGTTACAATAGAAACTGATTTAGAAGCATTACTTCCCGATACTTACATATCAAATACAACTGAAAGATTGAAAATTTATAAAGAACTTGATTCTATTTCTAATTTATCCGAATTGGATAAAATAGCGTCCGAACTGAAAGATCGCTTTGGAGAAATACCAAAAGAAACACTTTTGCTCTTTGATATTGTACGTTTGCGGCAAAAAGCCAAAGTTTTGTCAATAGAAAAACTTGTCCTTAAAAACAACAAAATGATCATTTATTTTCTTGATTCTGAAAAAACAGATTTCTATAGTACTCAAGAATTTCAAAGATTTCTTCTTTTAGTTCAATCATATCCAAAAACATGCACACTTAAAGAAGACAACAATCGTATCATTGCAACATTTGCCAATATAAAAACACTTGAAGATGCTGAAAAAATTCTGAATTTCTAAATTATTACTATTTTTGCTATGTTAACATGAGAATACAAAAATAATGTTACTGTTTTTTACTCTCATTTTGAAACAAAATACTCTTTTAATGTGTCTATATAGCATACAAAACATGACAAGCGAAGACAATGAAATAATAGAAGGTTGTAAAAAGCAAAAACCTATGAGTCAGAAAGCATTATATGATAAATATTCGTCAAAAATGTTTGCTGTTTGTTTGAGATATGCTCGTAACAAAACAGATGCCGAAGACATTTTTCAAGATGCCTTTATTAAGGTTTTTGATGTAATAAAACAATTTAATTTTATTGGTTCATTTGAAGGTTGGTTAAGACGGGTGTTTATAAATTATGCATTAAATTATTATCGCTCAAAAAAAGAATTTGTAAATATAAACGATGTAAACTTAACTTTTGAAAGTAATCCAATAAATTTTACTCGTTTTACTCACGAAGAAATACTCAACGCTATCAATGCTTTACCTGATAATTACAGACTTGTCTTTAATCTTGTAGAAGTAGAAGGTTTTTCGTACGATGAAGTGGCAGTCCAAATGAATGTACCAAATACAACTTTAAGGACACTCAATTTTCGTGCGAAAGCTATGTTAAAACAAATTTTACTGAATAAAGAAAATTTTAAGTTATGATAGATAGAGATAAAAATTTTGATTACGTACGTCAAGTTTTTGAAAACTTTGAACAGCAACCCGACAAAAAAATATGGGATAACATAGATAAACATCTTACTGTAAAGCGTTTTCCTTATAAAAGCGTGGGGATAAGCGCAATTATTATCGTTGCAACAGCTATCGCTTTTTTATTTTTTAAACCGGAAACACCTCAAATTTCGCAAACTGCTAATAAAGTAAAAACACCTAATCTATCTACAACCTCGTCTGTTACAGTTGATACTTCAAAATCTGAAAAAATAGCAGCCGTAACTCATAATAATATTACAAATAACACACCTGTAACATCTATTGATAATAATGTCTATTTCAACATCTCTTCCGATACGTTTTTATGTTCAGAAAATGATAACATTATCATTAAAGATAAAGTCATTGAATCTAAACCACTGATAACAAAAATTGAAACCAATATAAATATTCCAAAAATAAATGATAATAACACTAACATTGATGCAAAGCAAGAAACAGTTCTTCTTAATAACACAGAAAAAAAACAGCAGCTCATAATACCAAATGCTTTTACTCCTACTGCAACATCAAACAATATATTTAAACCTGTTTATAAAGATTTAAAATCATACGAAATGAACATTTATAATCGTAACGGTCAATGTATTTATCATACAAATTCTATAGAACAGGGATGGAATGGAGAAACTTCTGGTCAAATGTGTAAAGATGGAACATATATTTATGTAATAACCTTTGAAACACATGAAGGAGAATCCAATGTTCAAAAGGGAAGTTTTATGTTAATTAAATAACAAATATGTAAAATGGGGTTGCGATTTATATTCCTATTCTCTTTTTTAACAGTCATACTATCTATATCTGCACAAGAAAATACAAAAATAACAGCCGGCGACATTGCTGCTGATTTTACTTTCATTGACAATCATGGAAGAGAAGCATATATGAGTGAAATTAATAGTGATTATATTGTTCTTTTCTTTTATAACCCGGATTGTGAACACTGTCATCAATATCTTACAAAAATGAAACAGGATAATCTATTGAAAGACTTTGTCGCTCAAAAAGTTGTTTCTGTTATTGCTGTCGCAGTTGAGAGCAGTCAAGAAGAGTTTATGAATACTTTTTATGAACTGCCTATTCTGTGGTATAAGGGTTATTGTGAACAATGTGAAGAAATAATAGACAATTACCTTATGAAAGTTCCTGCAATTTTTGTACTTGATGATACAAAAACAGTAGTTCTTAGCGACATAAGTACAAAGGAACTTAAATCGTTCCTTAAAAATATTGATAAATAACATAGTAAAAATGAAACATATCTTAATCATAAACGGTGCAAATCTCAACTTACTTGGTAAAAGAGAAACAGATATTTATGGAAATCGCTCTTTTGAAGATTATTTATCAGAATTGCGAACAATTTTTTCAGACATTAAAATATCTTATTTTCAATCAAATATAGAAGGAGAAATAGTAAATGCTATCCAAAGAAGTGAAGGAATTGATGGAATAGTGTTAAATGCCGGTGGATACGCTCATACATCTGTTGTGATTCGTGATGCGATTACTTCTATTACAACTCCTGTTGTTGAAGTACATATTTCAAATATTATGAACAGAGAAGAATTTCGCCATACTTTAATTCTCTCTTCCGTTTGCAAAGGAGTTATCTTTGGTTTTGGACTTTATTCATACGAACTTGCAATAAGAGCAATCAAATAAACAATAATATCACAAAATTTATTCTCATAAAAATATTACAATACTTGTATATTTGCAGAAATATCTTGACAAATTATATCCCAATTATATGTTTTTCTAACAAAGTTTTGGGCATTGTATACAAGAGTTTTTCTTAAAAGTTCATCATTTAGAAGTTTAATAATTAGATTTGCATATTCTTGTATAGAGTCTGCAACTAATAAATGTTCTTTATCTACTGCTCCTAAAGCTTTATTTGCCAACACAGATGTAATAACAGGAGTACCTATTGCCATTGCCTCTAATAATTTGTTCTGAAGTCCTGAACCAGTACGCAATGCGGCTACGAATATTTTTGCATTAGCATAACATTCTTTCATATCCTCAACATAACCACTGACATAGACTTTGTTTGATTTAAGACGCAATACACTTTTTTTAGGAGTAGCACCTGCAATCATCACATGTATATTTGGAAATTTATCCCAAACCAAAGGCATTATACTATGAACAAGATACTTCGCTGCATCAACATTTGGAGAATATGACATATTACCGCAAAAAAGAATATCTATTTTATCTGCTGTTTTTAATTTGTAATTAAAGTATGATATATCTATTCCATTTGGCACAATCAATATCTTATCTTTTTGAGAAATATCTATTTCTTGTCTGTCTGTATTAGTGATAATAGTTGTCAAATCAAAGTTAAAAAATACATTTTTCTCATAATTTCGCAAGAGCTTTGCTTCTCTAATAAAAATCGGTCTAAAAAAAGGGTTAGAAACTTTAGATCTTCTCAACATATTTGCAGACAATGCATCCTGATAATCCAATACTTTTTTCACTTTTATATTATTGCAATACTCAGCCATACGGACAAATTGCACATATATAACATCAGGACTAATTTGTTTTACATAGTTTTCAAATTTTTTGATATTACGTTTATGTGTATAATAGCCTACCTGTAAAGGTTTATTTTGTAAAAATGCTTTAATTATTCCAAATATAGCATCAAATATATTAAAATCACATACTTTTAAATCCTGTAGAAATGGAAGATGATAAGGTTTATTGTCTGTACTGTATTTTATTTTCTTTTTATTTAAGCAAAACATAAAAATCTCATTTTCTTTCTCCAAATATTTCATTTGATTATAAGAACGCAATTTATCGCCTTTTGTCAAGGGATAAGGAAACCGTGAAAGAAGAAAAAGAATTTTCATTTTTGTTGCCTTGTATTCAATTTATGCTTTCTCTATTTGTATTGCAAGTTCTCTTCCTTCTATTACATCTATTTTTTCTGTTGGATTAACAACATTGTTTACCAAAGAAAGATTTGCTGTAAGTGTTTCTCTGCAGATATAATCGTTAAAATGGGCTACTGCATCAGCAATTTCATCATCGTTCTGTAAAAAAACATTTATCTTGTCGGTAACTTCAAAATCCAGACCCTTGCGAATGTTTTGTATTCTGTTTATTAACTCTCTTGCAATGCCCTCATTACGTAACGTATCTGTTATTGTGATGTCTAACGCTAATGTAAGACTGCCTTCATTTGCTACAACCCAGCCCGGAATATCTTCTGTTATTATTTCAACATCTGACAATAACAATTCAATGTTTTCATTATCTATTGTAAGATTATATTTGCCATTTTGTTCTATTTCTACAATATCTTTTTGTTCAAAAGCAATAAGAGCAGCAGTGATAGATTTCATTTTATTTCCATATTTTGGTCCCAACATTTTGAAGTTTGCCTTTATTTTCTTTACAAGAATATTATTGGAAACATCTAAAAATTCTATATCCTTTATATTTACTTCTGAACAAATAAGTGATTTCACACTTTTTATTTGTAAACGCTGCTTCTCATCATTAGTAGGTATTATAATTTTACAAAGAGGTTGTCGTACTCTAATATTGTTTCGTTTTCGCAATGACAAAACAAGAGAACATATTTTCTGAGCCAGCTGCATTCTTTCTTCCAAAGCTTTATCAACAAGCGAAAGGTTTGCAACAGGAAAATCTGTAAAATGAACAGAAGCAGGTACGTTTTGCAAACATTCTGTTAAGTCTAAATATAATCTTTCTGAAAAAAATGGAGCTATTGGTGCAGAAAGTTTAGCTATGGTAAGTAAACATGTGTAAAGAGTTTGATAAGCAGATATTTTATCGTCAGAATATTCTCCTTTCCAAAAACGACGACGGCACAAACGAACATACCAGTTAGACAAATATTCATCAACAAAGTTTGCTATTGCTCTTCCTGCTTTTGTTGGTTCATATTGTTCATAATTCGTATCTACATATTTAATAAGAGAATTTAGTTCAGACAATATCCATCTATCAATTTCAGGTCTTTTTGATATATCCAAATCTTTTTCTTTGCAATTAAATCCGTCAATATTAGCATAAAGAGCAAAAAATGAATACGTATTATAAAGAGTACCAAAAAATTTACGCCGTACTTCATCTATTCCATCTTCGTCAAATTTCAAATTTTCCCAAGGTTGAGAATTTGTTATCATATACCAACGTGTAGCATCAGCACCATACTTCTCTATCATATCAAAAGGATTAACACCATTGCCAAGTCTTTTGGACATTTTATTTCCTTTTTTGTCCAATACCAATCCATTTGATACAACATTTTTGAAAGCTATACTGTCAAAGACAAGTGTTGCTATTGCATGTAAAGTAAAGAACCAGCCTCGTGTCTGATCAACACCTTCCGCTATAAAATCAGCAGGAAAATTATTTTTCAATTGCATATCATTACATCCAAAAGGATAATGCATTTGTGCATAAGGCATTGCACCCGAATCAAACCAAACATCTATTAGATCCGTTTCTCTATACATTTTTTTGCCATTTGGAGAAACAAGAATCACTTCGTCAATATATGGTCTATGCAAATCAAAACTATTATAATCTTTACTTGCATATTTATTTTCCGTCATAAAACCTGCTGCTATACTTTTATTTATTTCTGCACTTAACATTGCAACAGAATTAACGCAAAGTTCTTCTTTCCCATCTTCTGTTCTCCAAATTGGTAATGGTGTTCCCCAATATCTTGATCGCGATAAATTCCAGTCAACAAGATTCTCTAACCAATTTCCAAAACGTCCGCTACCTGTTGATTCAGGTTTCCAATTAATTGTTTTATTCAGTTCTATCAATCTATCTTTAATTGCAGTAGTTTTTATAAACCATGAATCTAAAGGATAATATAAAACAGGTTTATCTGTTCTCCAACAATGTGGATAATTATGAGTAAGTTTTTCTATTTTAAATGCTTTCCCCTGTTGTTTCAACACAACACTCAAATCTATATCAAGTGTTGAGTCATTTTCTCCCATAATATTATTGTAATCATTCTTCACATATCGTCCGGCATATTCTTTATATAAAGGAACATTGACATAATTTTGAACAAATTCCTTATCTAAATCTTCAACGAGAAAATATTTTCCTGTTTTATCAACCATTGGTTGTCGTTTTCCTTCTTTATCAATCACAATTAAAGGAGGTATATTTGACTGTTTTGCTACCCTGTCATCGTCCGCACCAAAAGTAGGAGCAATATGCACAATACCTGTTCCGTCTTCTGTTGTTACATAATCACCTGAAATCACCCGAAAAGCATTTGACAACGGCTTTACAAAAGGAAACAACTGTTCATACTCAATTCCCGTCAGGTCTTTGCCCTTACATTCCTTTATAATGGTGTATGGCTCGCTCTTTTCATTGAAATACGATGACAAAAGTGCCT
>JAISUE010000065.1 GCA_031272245.1 Bacteroidales bacterium | reverse complement strand
TGAACCACTAACGTGTTTCGTATATCCAAACAATCCTGTATAATCATTGCTTCCTGTTATAGTCAAATTAGTTATTTTTTTATTATTACCATTCCAATATCCTCTGGCACAGTAATAGTTATTTATATTTACATTGAGCAATGAATCTCTACCGCCAATTGGAATAAAGTTACTTGCACGTGCCGTTCTGTCATAAGTACGCCCCATGCCGTCCGTACCTGTAGGTACACTCATATCTATGTCTTGTGTAAAAATAAAATAAGTATTATTCAAACATCTCCATTGATAATCTTGTGTCGGATTAAGGGCTGTTCGGTAACTTCCGCAACGTACATACCACGACAACGTATCCAAATCTCTGGCACAAGTAATCTTATAAGGGTTGGATGATTTTCCTGCATTTGTTGTTGTGCCGTTATTGGTGGCTAACAACATTGTTAAATCGGCTTGACCAAAGCCTGCAAGTGGGTAAAGAATAATCCCCCACAATAAAAGAATTGAAATTTTCTTCATCATTTTTTTGAATAAATTATATTAAATCAAATTTTTTAAATTTTGTATTTCTAAATACTTGTTTATTTTAATGTTATAGAATAATATTGTTCACAAATATTTATTATTCATAAATGCAAAAATACAATTTTAATTTTTAATAACGTTATTTTTACAAATTTATAGTCTTTTTTTTCAATTTATAACCTAAAAATATTATTATTCTTACATAATTAACTCTAAAATATAAATAAAAAAACAATGCAGAATTAATTTTCTAACAACAATATATGAAAAGCATTAAAAAATTATTGATTTTCCATCGATAAATCCTGATTTTACGGTTTAAAAGTCAAAATTTTCAGATGGAAAATCAAACAATTTTTTAATCTCTAATGTTATTTTTCCGTGATTTTTTATCTCAACATCTTAATTGCTTGGCATAAACTCTCAACAAACATATCTATTTCGTCAAAAGTATTGTACATCGCTATAGATAAACGACAAGTACCAACAATCGAATAATGTTCCATGACAGGTTGAGCACAATGATGCCCGGTTCTAATGGCTACTCCGAATAAATCCAATAACGTTCCTATGTCTAACGGATGATAACCGTCTATTAAAAAAGAAATAACCCCGGCTCTCCTTTTCGCATTGCCGATAATACGAATACCACTAATCGTTTTTAATTTCTCAAGAGCATAATTTGTTAATTGTGATTCGTAATACTCAATATTTTCATAACCAATATGTTCTACATATTCCAATGCGGCTTTTAAGCCCGCAACATCAGCAACCGAAGGTGTGCCTGCTTCAAATTTATATGGTAAATCATTAAAAGTCGTACCCGAAAAACGAACTTCCTTTATCATTTCTCCCCCACCCTGATATGGCGGCATTTTCTCCAACAAACTTTTTTTTCCATACAGAATGCCCGAACCCATCGGAGCGTATATTTTATGCCCCGAAAAGCAATAGAAGTCACAATCCAATTCCCGAACATCAACTTTCAGGTGAGAGATGGCTTGGGCTCCGTCAATTAACACCGATACATTGTGTTTGTGAGCTATGTTGATTATCTTTTTAATGTCGTTTATTGTTCCCAGAGAATTGGAAACGTGACACACTGATATGAGCTTTGTTTTTTCCGTTATTAAATCTTCCAAACGGTCATCTATCATCAATTCTCCGTCTTCGTCAAAAGGCAAAACCTTAATGACAGCTCCATGCCGTTGTCCGGCAAGTTGAAAAGGTACAATGTTGGAGTGATGCTCCATTTCGCTAATTATAATTTCGTCCCCCTTGCCGACAAAAGCCTCGCAAAATGATGAGGCAACCAAATTTATACTTTCGGTTGTGCCTCGTGTGAAAATTATTTCCGAAACATCGGATGCGTTAATAAAATTCTTCACAAATTTGCGCGTATCTTCAAACATTTGAGTGCCTTTCGCACTTAAATAATGCACTCCACGATGAACATTGGCATTATATTTAAGATAATAATCCGAAACGGCATTGATTACAGACAAAGGTTTTTGAGTGGTCGCCGCATTATCAAGGTAAATAAGATTTTTTCCACGAACTTTTTCCTGCAAAAGAGGAAAATCAGCACGAATTTGCGTTACATTATAGTCTTTAATCATTGATTTTTATATATTATATACATTATTACAAAAAAAATAAAGAGCAAACACATAAGCGAATAAAAAATAATGCTTCCCTTCCGACTTAAATAGACTAATGGCTTGTTACCTTTGTCTTCATTTTCCATTTTTCGCTTTATTCCCTTGAACGCATAAACCGCAAGAAATGTGATTGCTATTAAAATTATTCCCGTTATTATCGCACCCATATATTTTTTAACTTTTTTATTGTTTTTTAAGACTGCAAAGGTATGTAATTTATATATTTTTAAGAAGTAGAAATGTTATAAAGAGTTATGTTTAATCATTTTAAATTTTACGAAACCATGAAGCACGTGTGTTTTGACAATTTTAAATTTTACGAAACAATGAAGCACGTGTGTTTTAACCAAATAAAAAAGCCCGATACATTATTCATGTTATCAGGCTTATCAATGTAAAAAAATAAAAAGATATGATTATTGTGCTCCAACCGAATGTACGAGCATAACCATATCCTGATCTGTTAATTGAAGTAATTTTTTGAGAGTATTTTGGTCAAACATTCCGCGAGCAACCGTTGCCAAATCTGCGGAAGCACAAAACAGATACATATTTTCCGATACATAACCTGCGGACATCGCACCATACTTTACGGCAGAAATATCTTCTTTTTCGCCATACTTTGAAATGTCTGAAACAATGATTATATTCCATTGAGCATCCTTAACGAAGTCTTGTTTGCCTGTTTCCATTCTGAAATCTCCATCCCGCACAAGCATAAGAACATTTTTTCTGCTTTCCCAAAGGTAAATACCGTTTTCCATAGCAACATACAATGTAATATCCTGTGCATTGCGAGCTGTCGGAGCTGTTCTACGACCGTCGTCACGATTAATACCGTATGAAGCCCATAAAAGGTTGGAAAGAATTTGCATATCTAAAGGATGATGACTGAATTTTCTCAGACTTTTTCTTTCCCTTAAACAATCCATTAAAGGTTTTCCACCGTCCTTTTGAGGTTCCGGCAGAATGATTTCCTTTGGGCTACCCTCACTAACGTTGAGTGATGCGGTTTTTGGCACTTTTTGAGCATACGCTCCCAAACCGAAGGCTAATAATATAGCCATTACAAATGTTTTTTTCATATTTTATAATGTTAAATGGTTAATGTGTTCTTGCAAATAGGTCGCAATATTGGAAAGCGGTATTCTTTCCTGTTGCATTGTGTTGCGTTCTCTTACGGTTATGCTGTCGTCTTCCAACGTTTGAGAATCTACGGTGATACAATATGGAGTTCCGATTGCATCTTGTCTCCGATAGCGTTTTCCAATAGCATCTTTTTCTTCATAAATAAGATTGAAATCGTATTTTAGTTTATTCATGATTTCGCGTGCTTTCTCCGGCATGCCGTCCTTTTTTACCAAAGGAAGTACGGCAGCTTTAACCGGAGCTAATATATTCGGCAAACGGAGAACAGTTCGTTGAGAGCCGTCTTCAAGAATTTCTTCACAATAAGCATTAGAAAACACGGCAAGGAACATTCTGTCCAGCCCAATAGACGTCTCAATTACGTAAGGCACGTAACTTTCATTAATATCAGGGTCAAAATATTGAAGCTTTTTCCCTGAAAATTCCTGATGACGTTTAAGATCAAAGTCTGTGCGGGAATGTATTCCTTCCAATTCTTTAAAACCGAATGGAAAATTAAATTCAATATCTGTCGCAGCATTGGCATAATGTGCAAGTTTCTCATGGTCATGAAACCGATATTTATCCGATGCTATTCCTAATGATAAGTGCCATTTTATTCGTTCGTTTTTCCAGTATTCAAACCATTTCAACTCTTCTCCCGGTCTAACAAAGTATTGCATTTCCATTTGTTCAAATTCTCTCATTCGAAATATAAATTGACGGGCTACTATTTCATTACGGAATGCTTTTCCGGTCTGTGCAATCCCAAAAGGTATCTTCATTCGTCCTGTTTTTTGAACGTTTAGATAATTAACAAAAATACCTTGGGCTGTTTCAGGTCTTAAATATATTGTATCAGCTTCTTCGGACACAGAACCAACCTTTGTAGAAAACATAAGATTAAATTGTCTTACATCTGTCCAGTTTTTTGTACCTGATATAGGGCAAACAATTCCTAAATCCTCAATAAGTTTTTTTATTGCCGCTAAATCATTTGCCTGCATCGCAGAAGAATATACGGCATTTATATCGTTTATTTTTGACAAATTCTCCAATACTCTCGGATTTGTTGTCACGAACTGTTCTTTATTAAAGCTTTCTCCGAAACGTTTTGCGGCTTTTTCTATTTCTTTGTTGATTTTGTCTTCAATTTTGGCAATATGATCTTCAATTAACACGTCAGCACGGTATCGTTTTTTGGAATCTTTGTTATCAATTAGGGGATCGTTAAACGCATCAACATGTCCCGATGCTTTCCAAATTGTTGGGTGCATAAAAATAGCCGAATCTATACCGACAATGTTTTCATGCAATTGTGTCATTGCTTTCCACCAATAGCTGCGAATGTTATTTTTTAGTTCTACTCCCCATTGTCCGTAATCATATACGGCTGCCATTCCATCATAGATTTCACTTGACGGAAAGATAAAACCATATTCTTTAGCGTGAGATATTATCTTTTTAAATAGTTCTTCGTTATTTGCCATAAAATTTTATGAATTTAAGGAGGCAAAAATACAATTTTTCAAAGAAAAAACAAGAGTTGCATAAAAATAGTTACTTTTGCTTACTTAAAATAAAACAAATATGATAACATTTTCAGATATAAAAATTGAACATAAACCTATATTTGATAAATTTTTATCCATTAAAGACATACAGAATTGCGAAACAAGCTTTGCTAACCTTTGTGCTTATCGTTTTAAGTATTCTGCTCAATTTACGATTATTGATGATATGCTTTGTATTAGAAGTTATAATCAGGAGAAGGCAAGTTATACTTATTTTATGCCTGTTGGTAGTAATGGGGACAAAAAAGAAATTGTAAAACGTTTTGTTGAAGAAAACAAAAATACGGGAAATAAAATGTGCATAATTGTGAATAACTGTACTGACTTTTTAAGAGATTTTCCTGAATTTATTGCTGAACCGTCAAGGGATTTTTATGATTATATATATTTAAGAGAAGATTTGGCAGAACTAAAAGGCAGAAAGTATCAAGCAAAACGCAATCATATTAATCAGATTTCCAAACAAAAATATGAAGTAATAGAGCTTTCGGATAATAATTTCTGTGAATTTTTTGCTGCACAAACCAATTTTCTTTCAGAATCAAAACTGAGAAATCCGGAATTTGCAAATGATTATGAAGAAGAGAATAGAGTGATTCATTATCTTTTAATGAATTATAAAGAGCTTGACGTTCTTGGTTTAGCTATAAAAATAGAAGGAAAGATAGTTGCATTTTCGCTTGGAAGTCCAATAAATTATAATACATTTGATATACATATTGAGAAAGCTACGCGTGATAATGGAACATTTGCTTTAATAAATCGAGAAATGGCAAAGCACATTCCAGCACAATTCATATATTTAAATAGAGAAGAAGATTTGGGAATAGAGGGATTACGAAAAGCAAAACTATCATATCATCCATATAAAATGATTGAAAAATGTTTTGCTTTCTTATCAGTAGAATAATTTATTGACGTGGGAATAAAGAACTCTCAACTAATTCACAAATAACATGTCCTATCATTATATGTGATTCCTGTATTCGTGGAGTATCTTTTGAAGGTACTGCCAAGAGATAATCAGCATTTGCAGCCATTAATCCGCCTCCAAAACCTGTAAAAGCTATATTTATCATTTCTTTTTCTTTGGCTTTTTCCATTGCCAAAATAACATTTTTAGAGTTTCCACTCGTAGATAACCCTATTAAAATATCACCTTTATTTCCTGTTGCTTCAACAATACGTGAATATATTACATCATAAGAATAGTCATTAGCAACAGCTGTTAAATATGACGTATTAACATGTAAAGCTTCAGCTGAAAGAGGTGGGCGATCATAATAAAATCTGCCGGATAATTCAGCAGCTAAATGTTGAGCATCTGCTGCAGAGCCACCATTTCCGCAAAACAAAACTTTATTTCCTTTACGATAAGCATTGATGATTATTTCTGAAATAATCTGTATTTTTTTTATTATTTCTATATCTTCAAGTAATTGACGTTTAACATCTATACTTTCTTCTATAATTTTCTTGATTTTATTTTCCATTTTTATTGATAATTAAGCATTTTATGTTTGTTTTTTTTACAAACATCTTATTTTAATGTTGGCAAAAGTAGTATTTTTCTTATAAAATCTTGACTTTTAAACGTATGATTAAAGAATTTTGATTTAACATCTGTGATTTCAATACTGTACATTTGTTGATATTACCATATATTATTATGTTATCTTGTTTATTTTAACGCATTTATTTTTTCTGTTAAATATGGTAAAGAAGTATGTATTGTTTTGGGTTCTATTTGAATAATTTTTTCTATTTTATTATTAGTAACAATTATTGCTTCGCTATGTTCAAATTTATGACCTTTTGGAAAAAATTTTCTCGTTTTTCTATCATTATAAGTATTTTTCGCAGACAATAAACCACTTATATCATAAAGTGTTCCTGCCGAATACATAATGATAAAACAATTAGGCTTACTTTTTACGTGCATTTCCAAAAACTCATAAAACTTTCTGTTGCAAGTGGGACAACCTGTTTGAGAATCAGCAAATACAAAAACACAATAATCCTTACCTATTTTTTGATTTGGAAAACATTCCTGCAAAAATTTGCGTAAAGTTTTTGGTTCATAATCTGTGGTATTAGCCATTAAAAACAGGCAACTAATTAGAATAATTAACTGAAAACAGCGTATAAACAGGTTTTTCTTCATCTTGATTATTCATTTTGGGAATTAAAATTCCTTGTTTGACTATTAAAAAAGTACCATATAAATCATATTCTTTTGCTGCAAAAGGTATTTCTTGTAATTTATGAAAATCTTTATCTAATATATGCAATGACCACGCTTGACTTTTATCAATTATATTAGTGTCTGCATTATGTCTTATAACAACATAATATAAATGTTTAAATTTATCAAAATATATTTGCTCAATTCCTCCATTTGTACATCCGGCTGCAATATATGTTTGAATTTTATGACTGTGCGTACTTTTATTTGAAATAGGTTTTGTACCTATTTCGCTGTAATTAGATTTAAGTGTAATGGTTTTTGTTAATTTCATTGTATTCAAATTTATCACAAACAGTTTATCCGACCAACGACTTATAACTAACATTCTATTATTATCTGCATCCAACGTTAATTCAAAATCATTTGAAACATAATCACTATCTTCTCCAATTTCTTTATAAAATTCATAAATAAAAAATTCTCTTTTTGAATTAGGATTAAATAATTGCACTTTTACAAATAATGGTGATTTTCGTTGTTCTATTGTATTTAATTCATCTTCTTCGTCTCTGTTTAAATGTTTGTCAAGTCGATATGGAATAGATACTGCTGTAAAATACGTGTTGTTTATAAAATGATTAGACTTTAAATAATAATAAAAGTATTTGTAATCATTTGAATCATTACTTTTATGTTCTCTTAATACAGAATAATTTATAATCTCTCCATTTTTATTTAGCAAGTAAAATCTGTCATTATGATTATAATAGCCAGTTCTTACTATTATACTATCAAATGAAATCATTTCTACATAAATAGACTTATCTGTTGGAATGGATTTAGTAGATATTTCTTTAACTAAATTAAAATTTTCGTCAAATATTTTAATTTTTTTTCCGTAAACGGTTCTGCAAAATAAATATAATTTGTTTTATTATCATTATTATTGCAAGTTCCGATTTCGGAATACCGACAACAGTAACCAACATCAAAAATAATATCTTTCTCTTTAATAACTGTTATATTTTTATTACCTAAATTACAAGAAAATAAAAAGATTGGAATTATAAACAGAAATAATTTTTTCATACTTTAATTTAAAAATAATAAACGGTTACTTAAAATTGAATATAAGTAACCGTATGTACTGAATTAATATTTGTATCTAAAAGCCCAAATTTTACCTTCCGGTTCTGTAAAATAAATTACTGCTTTGGCAGGAAGATTGTTTACCACATCAACTTTTAATAAACCATTAATTACACCATTTACAATTTTAACACCAAAATAATTATTCATCTCATCTTTATTATTGGTGAAATAATCAATAGTGAAATCATGGTTAATAGCATCTATGATATTTTTAATCATATTTCCGTAAATCGTTACTTCTCCACAATTAGCTGCTCTATGTTCATCACAGTCCTTCATACCGTTTTCAAAATAATAAGGCCATAACTCATCACTTTCAACAATAGCTTTTGAGGATACTTGATTATTTTTTTGAGAGAATTCATTTTCATCTTCTCCGCAAGAGCTAAATAATCCCAAAGTCATAAGTGCTAATGCACTAACTGAAATAATTATTTTTTTCATTTTGTAATCTGCTTGCCATCTCCTTAAAATGACTTTGTAAATTTCATTACCACATTCCGTAATGAAAATTGTTATTAATAAAAATTTTAAAGTGCAAAATTACATTTAAAATTGATACACTCCAAATAAAAATTATAAAAATTTCGTATAAAGTATATTATAATTTATTATATTTTAATATTTATAATTATTTATTTTATTGTTATTCTAATAATTAAGTAATTATATTTTTATTATTATTGATATTGATTTGAAATTTTTTTAATCATAACAGTAAGTAAAACAAAAAAAATTTGACTTAATGCTTTTAGAATTAGATAAACTTAAAAGAATTCAACAATAGTTCTAAATATTTTCTTTGTTTTTTATGTACAAACTTTTGATTTTAAAATAATAAAATCAAAATTAAATGTTCAAAAATCAAATTTTTTTAAGCCATTATCATACTCATTAATTTAATGTATTTCTATTAAAATATTTATCGTAAAGAAAAATTCAGTATAAAAGGGAAATATACTATAATGCGTTTTATTTCAAATTTGATTACCTTTGCATCTTCAATCTATAATAAAATTATTAGGTAATATGTATAACAATTTTAAGAATTATCTCACAGATGAGATAAAAAGCATAAAAGACGCAGGTCTGTATAAAAACGAAAGAATTATTACAACACCTCAATCTGCTACAATAAAAGTACAGGGAGATGTTGAAGTATTGAATTTCTGTGCAAATAATTATTTGGGATTAGCTGATAGCAAAGTTTTAATTGATGCTGCTAAAAAAGCTCTTGATGAAAAAGGTTATGGTATGTCGTCGGTACGTTTCATTTGTGGAACGCAAGACTTACACAAAGAATTGGAAAAAAGAATTAGCGATTTTTTTGGTACTGAAGATGCCATTCTTTACGCTGCTTGCTTTGATGCAAATGGTGGTGTTTTTGAACCATTATTAAATGAACAGGATGCAATTATAAGTGATGCTCTCAACCATGCTTCAATTATTGATGGCGTTCGTTTGTGTAAAGCTCAACGTTTCCGTTATGCTAATGCTGATATGGAAGATTTGGAAAAACAACTCATTGCTGCAAAAGATTGCCGTTTTCGTTTAATTTGTACTGACGGAGTATTTTCAATGGATGGAAACGTTGCTCCTGTGGATAAAATATATGCTTTAGCAAAGAAATACGATGCAATGGTAATGGTTGATGAAAGTCATTCTGCGGGTGTAGTTGGAAAAACAGGACGTGGAACAACAGAACTCTATAATTTAAAAGGAGAAGTAGAGATATTAACAGGTACATTAGGCAAAGCTTTTGGTGGAGCTGTAGGTGGATTTACTACAGGAAAAAAGGAAATCATTGATATGTTGCGTCAGCGTTCGCGTCCTTATCTGTTTTCTAATTCAATCCCTCCAATGATTGCTGCAGCCGGAATAGCAATGTTTGATTTGATAGATAAAACAAACGAATTACAGGATAAGCTTCACAGCAATACTGAATATTTTGTTGCTAAAATGAAAGCAGCAGGTTTTGATATTAAACCTACAGAATCTGCAATATGTGCTGTAATGCTTTATGATGCAAAACTTTCTCAAGATTTTGCTGCACGGTTACAGGAAGAAGGTATTTATGTTACAGGATTTTATTATCCTGTTGTTCCTAAAGGACAGGCAAGAATAAGAGTTCAGGTATCAGCAGCTCACGAAATAAACCATTTAGATAAATGTATTGCAGCATTTACTAAAGTAGGCAAAGAATTAGGAATACTAAAATAAAAATATAACACAAAATATTCAAATAAAAAAGAGAGTTATTAAGCTCTCTTTTTTTTATTATGTATAATAAATATTAAAAGTACTTCATGAGAAATTATCTATTTTGAAGTTATTTGGATATTTAATCCTAAATTGTTTTGTGCTTTAATATATCTATTATTTCTTCTTCCTTTTCCATATAGCGATTTTCCATTAACAGATTACCATTACATATCACGCTGTCTATACACTCGCTTTCCGCAGAATAAACCAATGACGCAATAAGATTATTATTAGGAACAAGCGACACATGATTTAAGTTTATTAATAGACAATCAGCAAGAAATCCCTCTTCTATTTTACCTGCTTTTAAGCCAAAAACTGCTGCAGAGTCCATTGTCGCCCATTGAAAAACCTCTTCAGCAGGTAATGAAACAGGATTATTGGTTGATACTTTTGCCAAAAGAGCAGCAAATTTCATTTCTTCAAGCATTGAAAGAGAATTGTTTGAAGCACAACCGTCTGTTCCCAAAATGATAGATGTTCCTGCTTTTTTATGAAGGGAGTAAGGAAAAATTCCACTTGCAAGTTTCATATTGGAACATGGATTATGTACAACTTTAACTCCTCTTTTTGCTAAAATATCTGCATCTTTTTCAGTTAAATGAACACAATGGGCAGCAACAGTGTTTGAATTTAAAACTCCGACATCGTCTAAAAATTCAACAGGGGTAAGATTATATTTGGACAAACAATCATTTACTTCCTGTTCTGTTTCACACAAATGAGTTTGCAACATAAAGTTTCTATTTTCAGCAACTTTATAACATTCTTTATAAAGATTTTTATTACAAGTATAAACAGCGTGGGGTGCAACAGAAATATTTATCATATCATCAGGAATATAATTTTTAATAAATTCCATATTAGTATTTTGTGTTTTTTTATCAAGCGAGTCCATAAATGTAATGCCTGCATTCACTCTCACACCCATATCTTTTGCAGCCTTAATAATCGCTGAATGATGCCAATACATATCAGCAAAAAACACAGAACCGCTACGAATCATCTCAACAATAGCAAGACGAGTACCATTATAAATATCTGTTTCCGTAAGTGTTGCTTCTTTTTTCCACACATCCGAAAGCCACTTTTGCAAAATTTTATCTTCGGAATATGAACGTAACAGAGTCATAGCAGCATGAGTATGTGCATTATAAAAAGCGGGAATAATGGCTTTTCCATTCCCGTCAATGAGTTTTACATTTGGAATATCATTAAGTATTTCATTTGAATCATCAACTTTTGTAATTGATTGAAATTTTCCTTTTGCAATAAGAATATTAGCTTTTGTCCCATCAATAAGGGTTATATTTTTTATGAATATATTTTTCATATTATTTCAAGTTAATCTACTTTTGGAGAAAATATCTTCTCTTTTTAACGGTTGTAAAAATACATTTTTTAGAAATAACAACATCTTTTATGGCAGGTTATTCTAACCATTTTTTCTGTACAAAAAACTTATGAAAAAGCGAAAAAATTTGTTCATTAAATTATTTTTTATAATTTTGCAATCTGATTAGAGATATAAAAAATGAAAAAAATGATACGAAGTATAACTCATAATAATGTGAAAAATAATTCGCAAAAAACTTGCGAAAGTCATTTATTTTTTGTATCTACACACACACACACTTTCCACTAACTTCTCCCACCCACCCTCTCAAAGTTTTTTTCATAGAAAACGTACAGAGTATCAATTTATTTTGTCATCCACCACTTTTTTTGCGATGGGAACAGGTTCGTGGCATTTTG
>JAISUE010000058.1 GCA_031272245.1 Bacteroidales bacterium | reverse complement strand
CTGCAACCTTTGTTTCGGGTCTTAAGAAAGTCTTAAATTCTCGATTTAAATATTTTGAACGGCGATTTAAATATTTTAATTCAGGATTTAAATGTTTTGAACGAGGATTTAAATATTTTAATTCAGGATTTAAATGTTTTGAACGAGGATTTAAATATTTAAATTCCCGATTTAAATATTTTGAACGAGGATTTAAATATTTAAATTCCCGATTTAAATATTTTGAACGAGGATTTAAATATTTAAATTCTCGATTTAAGTTTTTTTTATGGGCTAAAATTTTGGTTGGAAGTGTTGAAACGTGGATTTAAATCTTTTAAATCAAGTTTTTTGATTCTATAATCAAAGTTTTGAGTTCAATAATCAAGTTTTTTGATTCAAAAATCAAGTTTTAAAATGTTGTAATCAAGATTTTAAAAATTAAAACAAAGGTTTTGGGATGGATTGCTTCGCTTTCGCTCGCAATGACGAGGATTGGAAAGGTTATAACAAAAATTTGAATTACAATGACGGCGATTGGAGGTATTGAAACGAGGATGGAAAAGGTTGAAACGTTGGTTGATGGATTGGAAACAATGGTTGAGGGTGATTAACGGACAGTGTTGATGCTTTGTTTATTATTTTTCTCTACAAATGTAGCAATCTCGTTTTCAATAATGTTTAATATCTCTCGGTTGAATGGTATATGCCTCATTTTATATATAAAAACAAGGGCGGGAACTGTCGTTGAGCCTGTTGATGATGAAATGGAAATCATTGAAATCTCTCTGTTTGTATTTGTGAAAATAATAGACATATTCTTAAATGTTCGGCAAATATTATTAGATGAAATAAATTTACAAAATACAATCAATAATATTTTTATACTTTTTAGTTTTTTATAAGAAAAAAAATGTATCTTTGCAACCTATTATTCTTAATAAAAACGGTTATTAATTATGTGTAATATATTTGGAAAATTTAGTTGTTTGCTCGTTTGTCTTTTGATAATTAGCATTAAAACGTTTGCAGTTATTGCTTATCCTTATCCTATTGATGTGAAACAATCTGACGGCACAACTTTAAAAGTTCAATTAAAAGGAGATGAAAAAGTTAATTGGGCAAAGACAATGGACAATTATACATTGTTAAGAAATAAAATCGGAGATTTTGTTTATGCTATTTCTGATAAAAATGGAGGTATAGATGTTTCGGATGTTATAGCGCATAATCCGGATGAGCGTTCTAAAGAGGAATTGGATTTTTTATCTCATATAGAGAAATCGTTATTTTTTTCAGCGGAGCAAATTTCGTTGAAAAAACAGGTTTGGAATATACAGGAAGATTTTAACAGACTCAAAAATAAGAATTTAAAATTATTAGATAGCGTTGAGCATTATAAAATGATAGTTATTCTAATGGGCTATCAAGACAAAGCATTTACTACACCTAAACAGAATATTATAGATTTATTTAATCAAGTTGGTTATTCCGCAAATGGACATCAGGGGAGCGTTCATGACTATTTTGATGCTTCATCTTTTGGCAAGTTAGATGTTGAAGCTACGGTAGTAGGTCCTTTTACTTCTGCATATAATATGACTTATTATGCTTCAAATGCACAAGCGTTGATAATAGAAGCTGTTAACGCAGCAAATCCTTATATTAATTATGCAGAATATACCAATGGAGATGGTAATTATGTGTCTTGTGTTTATGTTATTTATGCAGGTTTTGCAGCAAGCGATGCTGCATATGGAACAATTTGGCCTCATCGTTCTTGGATTTCTCCTTATTTTGTAGATGGGGTTTATGTGAGAGATTATGCTTGTTCTTCAGAAAAAGGAAATTATGCAAATGCTAATGAACCATTAACAATAGGTACTATTTGTCATGAGTTTGGACATGTTTTGGGATTGCCGGATATGTATTACACAGATTATTCTCCGGATAGTTGGGATATTATGGCTGCAGGTAATTATAATAATGGTTCTCGGACTCCTCCTTTATGGAATGCTTATGAACGTAGTACTAGAGGGTATATAGATTTTGATACTTTTAATTTTAATGGCTCAATAACTTTGCCACCTCTTTCAAGTACAAACAAAGCATTTATTGCAAAAAAAAATAATACGGAGTATTTTATTTTTGAAAACAGACAAAAAGAAAACTTTGATTGGGCTTTACCTGGTCATGGATTATTGATATGGAAAATCAATTATACTTATTCTTGGATATTAAATGGTCATCCTTTGGGACATGATTATGATTTGATAGAAGCTAATGGAGAATATCAAAGTAGAGCTGCAGATCCTTTTCCCGGAACATATAACCATACAAGTTTTACTCCTACATCAGTTCCTAATTCTAATTGGCAAGATGGAACTTCTTCAGGAATATCATTAACAGATATAATGGAAAATACTCAAACAAGTAATATAATATTTAATTATAATTTCAACTATGCTGGTTATCCAACAGTAGTTACGCAAGGGATAAATTATGTAAATTCGGATTCTATTAACGTAGCTGCAAGTGTTGTAAACAATGTTTTGACTGTAACAGAGAAAGGTGTATGTTATTCTACAAGTAGCACTCCAAATATTTCTTCAAAAGTAGTTTATAGTGGCGTGAACACAGCGTTTAATGTTGATATAACAGGATTGCAGCCTTCTACAACTTATTATGTAAGGGCGTATGCAAAAGTAAATACTCAGGTCGTTTATGGAGAGACAATGAAAGTAATTACTCCTTGTCGTGTTGAGACACTTTATCCTTTGACGATAAGTTTTGAAGATGAAGAAAATAGAGATTGTATTACGATGGAATCAAAACGTTTTTTATTTAATTCGTGGCGTTATGTAGATAGTGTAGTTATTGACGAGAATACAAATATTATAGCAAATGAAGGAAATAAATTTGCTTTTGTTAAGAATGAAACTTCGGATATTATAGGACAGGATATAAAGTTGTTATTACCACCGGTAGATATAAGTGTATTATCACAACCGGTATTAAAATTTGACCATATACAAAGATCTAAAGATGGTAATCAAGATAATTTAAAAGTATATTATAAAGCAAATCTTTCTGATTCGTGGAGTTTACTTGCTACATACACACAACACACAACAAATTGGACAGAAAAAAGCATTAATTTACCAAACAAGTCTACAAATTACTATATTGCATTTGAGGCATTGTTGAAAGGAGGTTATGGTGAATGTGTTGATAATATAAGAATAATAGACGATGACCTTACAGCATATCCTGTTGTGCAAACAAATACTTATACAGAATTAATGGATATTTCATTTAAAGTATCCGGTAATGTTGTGTCTAATGGCAATACTCCGTTGATAGAAAAAGGTATTTGTTATGGTACATCACCAAATCCAACAATAATTGCAGATAAAAAGGTTACTACGACAGGGACACTTGGTTCTTTTGATTTATTATTAAATAACTTAACGCCATCAACTGTTTATTATGTTAGAGCGTATGCCCGTAATTCTGGACTTGTTTCATATGGACAGGATATAATAGTTACAACTCGCTGTCAAAGGGTAGAGGATTTTCCTTATTCTCCATCAATAACATCAAATGATACTCTTTGTATAGAAAAAGAGCAAGGATGGACAATAGATAATGGTGCATATAAGTTTTCTGCATTTTCAGGTGTCAGTGCAAAGCTTCTTTTACCAATTTTTAATTTGCAGAATAGAGGCAGTAATAAACTTAAATTTTCATATAGACAACCAGATAATGCAGGTGCGATTGATACATTGAAAATATATAATAAAGTGGGTATTTCTTCTTCATGGCAGTTATTGAAAACATTTAATACTGCAACTTCTCAATGGGTAGAAGATTCTGTTAATTTGTCAGCCGCAGCTGATAATTATTTTATTGCTTTTGAAGGAGTAGCAGCAAATGGATATAACATTTATATTAAAGACGTCAATATCCAATCAATTCTTCTTATACCGATAGTTACAACCTTATCACCAACGCTTGCAACTTACAATAGTATAAGCACAGGAGGCGATGTTGTTTATGAAGGTGTTACAGATGTTACAGCAAGAGGAATATGTTATGCTACTTATTCTTTGCCAACAATTAGTGATACTAAAGTTAATTCGGGAGACGGTTTAGGTAATTACAATTTAACTATATCTAATTTACAGCCCTTAACAACTTATTATATTAGAGCTTTTGCTCAAAATTCTTATGGTACTTCTTACGGACAGGAATACATAATGACTACTTTACCTGTTCCTGTAGAAAATAATATAATATCTTGTAGTAGAACAGAATCATGTTCCGGTTATGCTCTTGGACAAATAATGGGTTCTTTACCTTCTGGCGGGACAGGTACATTTGAATATTCATGGCAAACAAAAATAAATGATGGAGAATGGGAAAGTCCGGGTACAAACAATATGGAACATTATCAACATTATGATGCTGGTATTGTGCAAACACCAGATACAAACATATACATAAAATCATTTAGACGTATTGTTACTTCAGGTTTTGCTTCTGATACGAGTAATGTTATTACAATAACAATATATCCTGCTACTCGTGGTGGTAATGTATTTATAGTTAGAAATAAAGATATAAGGGATACATTAGAATTGGGTGATACTATTGCTATGGAGTTGAGAGTAAATATAGGCAATGTGCTTTATTGGCAAAGGCATAAGGAAGGGTATCATTGGCAGAATTTAGATAATACATCAGGACTTGTTCTTATAAAAGATTGTCCTCAAGAAACAGGTCATTGGTATTATCGTGCTGTTGTACAAAGTGGAATTTGTAATGTTGATACTTCAGGTAGTAATGATGTTTATATTAAGAATAAAGTGGGATTAGATAATATTCATTTAGATAACACTTTATTGATAAATATTACTCCTAATCCTTCTAATGGAGAGTTACAAATAAATATCAACAAATCGGAATTGGTGGATATTTCATTAACAACTTTTCTTGGGCAGTTAGTAATTGAAAAAAAATCATTTATGCTTAAACAGGGGGCAAATGATTTTGATGTTAAAAATTTAAAAAATGGTCATTACATATTGAGAATTAGTAATAAGAATTTTAATTGGCAAGATACATTAATAATAATAAAATAATAAATTTTCATGAAAAACAAATTTTTAAATTTGCTCTTACTTGGAGCAATGTTATTTACGCAAACGATGTTTGCAGTTCCTGCAAAGCAGGGTGTTATTTCAATAACGCAACAAGATGGAACTAATATAGATGTTTATATTACAGGTGATGAAAGAATTAGCTGGTATAAAACTACTGATGGTTATACATTACTTGTTAATTCTCAAGGTATATTAGAATATGCTGTATTAGATAACCAAAATAATTTAGTTCCTTCGGGGATTAAGGCTCGTAACGTAGATGAAAGGAGTCTTGCAGATATTTCTTTCCTTTCAGGTTTAAAAACACATCTTGATTATTCTAATGCTCAAAAAAAACAACTACATGAAATAGCAAAAGAAATGTTTGATTTTGACGATAATCGTAATAAATCGCAGGGAATAGAAGGTGTTACTGTCGGAAGAAGAAAAGCTTTAATTATTCTTGTGGCTTATCAGGATGTTCCTTTTACATATTCAAGGGAACAGTTTGATAATCTATTCAATCAAGTGAACTATAATGTTGGTGGAGCTGCAGGAAGTGTAAGGGATTACTTTTTGGCATCTTCATTTGGTAAGTTAGAATTAGAGCCAACAATCGTTGGACCTTATACTTTGCCAAATAACAGAGCGTATTATGGCGCTCATACTTCTAATGGTGGAAATGACCAGAACGCAAGACAAATGATAATTGATGCTTGTAGTGCCGCTGATTTTGAAGTAGATTTTTCTCAATTTGATGGAAATGGAGATACGTATGTTGACGGCGTACATGTTATTTTTGCTGGGTTAGGAGAAGCGTCAGGAGGACCGGCAGAATCTATATGGCCTCATAGAGGAGAATTGATAACCCCTATACAGTATGATGGAGTTAAAGTTAGAGATTACTCTTGTTCTGCAGAAAAAAGAAGCAATAATCAAATAGCAGGAATTGGTACTATTGCTCACGAATTGGGACATGTACTTGGTTTACCTGATTATTACGATGTAGATTACAGTGGTACTAAAACTATAGGAAGCTTTGATATAATGGATAATGGCTCTTACAATAATAATGAAAATAATCCTCCGTTATATTGTGCATATTCAAGAATGGCTTTGGGGTGGGTTGAGCCTTATGTTCTTGAATCGGATATGAACATGGATATAACTTCGTTACCTATATGGGATTCTAATGAAATATTTCTTATCAAAACATCAACGGATAAAGATTATTTTCTTTTTGAAAATAAGCAACTAAACAATATTTGGGATAATTATATTTATGGAGATGGAGGTATTGCTATGTCATATCCTGGTGGATTACTTCTCACTCACGTAAATCAATCACAAGTAAATTGGGGATTACTTTTGGAAGGCTTTGGAAATAGAGTTAATACAAATCCGTTGTGTCCCGGCTTCAGAGTAGTTCGCGCAGATAATATTGAAAGTGGTTATACAAATAGTAGTGGCGTATTTACAAGTACTAATGTACATACAGATGTGTATCCCGGTTATAATAATATTTCTGATTTCTGGGCTAACAATGGTGCAGAACCAACAGGGGAGAATCATTCTATACTTGATGCATTGGCACATGTACACAACATAGTAAGATTATCTAATGGTAATATTACTTTTAAAGTAGGTCAAGGATCTGAGTATGCTAATGAAACGGTTACCTCACCGGCAACAAATATTCAAAATACCTCTGCAACATTGAATGGTAATGTGATAATTAATTCTGTTTCGGGCAGTATTCCAACAGAGCAAGGTTTTGTTTATAGTTCTTTACCATATCCTACAATAAACCAAACTTCCACATGTATAAAAGTGCCTATTACTAATCCAACAAATATGACTTATGACCTTACTTCTTTGAACGAAGGAGAGAGATATTACTATAGAGCTTATTCTATAAATGCAGAAGGAACAACTTATGGTTCGCAGGAAACATTTCTGACTCTTTCTCCTGCAATATCAAATAATTTTATTGTTGATAGTAATTTTGCCGCTTGCATTACAGGAGAAGTCCCTACAATTATAGCTTCAACACCTCAAGGTGGTAATGGTTCTTTTAGATATAATTGGTTACAAAGTGAAGATAATATTACTTACACTCATACAGTAAATGTTGGAAATAGAAAGGATTATACACCCGGCAGAATGGTAACACCTCTATACTTTAAACGAATAGTTACAAGCGGGGATAAGGTAGATACATCTATAGCCAAATATGTTCCGATAGTTGATTCTACTGTTGCAGGACATCTTGAAACTGCAAATACAGAAATAACACTTGGAGAAACAGCTATTATAAATGTTATTGATAATATTGGTTCTGTAATGTTTTGGCAACGTAAATATAACACTTCTTCATGGCAAAATCTTACATCTTCTATAGGCGTAACATCATATCACGATACGCCTAATGCTATTGGTGATTATTTATATAGAGTTAGTATTCAAAATGGAGCTTGTCCTTCCAAACTTACACCTACAATAAATTTGAAAGTAACGAATGATGTTAGTATTGTAGATATTGATAATATTTCTGTCTTTAATATTTATCCTAATCCTGCGAATAGCGAATTTACATTAATGTTAAATAAGCAATATGATGTGGTAAATTTGAATATTATTGATATGTTAGGACGAGTTATTTATGAGGCAAAAAATGTAAAAAATGGACAGAAAATAGATATTTCTGAATTAAAACAGGGGACTTTCTTTGTTGTTGTTAAGGTCAATGATGCTATAATTGAAAAACGTCAACTTATACATAAAAAATAATAGTAATATGACTATATAAAAATGCCCGTTTCATTATGTTGAAATGGGCATTTTTATATAGTTGTTATTGGTTTATTTCACTATATAAAACTCCACACAAATAATCCAAAGGCAATAATTATTCCTGTTACCAAAAGATTAATAAAACAATAGCCCATTATATCTTTTGCACCGAGTTTTGCTATCGCAAGAGCGGGAATAGCCCAAAATGGTTGTATTAGATTTGTCCAAGCATCGCCCCATGCAATAGCCATAGATGTTATTGCAGAATTTACTCCCAAATCTGCTCCTGCCGGCATCATTATTGGTGCTTGCACTGCCCATTGTCCTCCACCAGATGGTACAAAAACATTGATAATACCTGCACTTATGAAACTTAAAAGTGGAAAAGTATGTTCATTGCTAATAGAAATACAAACTCTACTAATTTCTCCCGCTAACGATATACTGTTAGTTTCTCCAATCATTATTCCCATAATTCCTGCATAAAATGGAAATTGCAATAGAATACCTGCTGCTCCATTTGCTGCCTTGCTAAAACTATTTACATAATTTATAGGTGTCTTATGGAGTATTATACCGAAAAATAAAAACAGAAGTATAACATAGTTCAAATCTAAACTAACTCCTTGAATAAACAATTTATAAATTATAAAACTAAATCCTAAAAAACTTATGAGCCAAGTAATTATTTTGCTATGTTCAAGTTTTTGAGCTGGAGTTGTTATTATATCTTGTGGTTGTTCTTTTTCTTCAATTAGTTTGGGGTCAATTACAACAATGTTGTCTTTAGGATGCATCAATGAATTTACAATAACAAGTGAAATAATCACAAGCAAAACAATTATTATATTGGGTAGAGCAAGTATAGTTTGAGAAATATCAACAGCATTTTGTACAGTGTTCATTGTGGTTTCCCGCAATGCATCGCCTTCTGTTGCCATTGCCAAAGGAATAGAACCTGATAAACCTGCATGCCATACAACAAAACCACTGTATGCACTTGCGATTAATATTCTGTAATCAACATTTTTTAATTCTCTTGCTACTGATTTAGCAAATACAACGCTGACAATTAAGCCAAAACCCCAGTTAATCCAACATGATAAAGCAGATATAAGGCTTACCATACTTATTGCAGCAACAGGAGTTTTTGGTAATTTAGATAGATGATGCAGATATTTTTTAATTACCGGTGCATCAGCAAGTGTAGAACCGCACACAAGTACTAAAGCCATTTGCATTGAAAAAGCCAACAAACTCCATACACCATTGCCCCAATTATCCATAACTTCAATAGGACTTTGTTTACAAACAAACATTGCAACAATAAATGCTATAAAAGTGAGTAAAATAGCAAAGATAAAAGGTTCTGGTAAATATCTTTGAACAATCTTAACGCTTATCTTGATAAGTTTTTTTAACATTTTCAGTTATATATTTTTTTACCAAATATTGATTTCCAAGAAAACCATGCCATAAATACTGATCTCGCTAAAAGATAAGAAAGAAAACCTATCCATAAAGCATTGTTTCCTATACTGTTTCTGAATAAAAAGAAAAGTAAAAAATAAAAAGCCGTTGCAATAAAAATGGCATTTCGCATAATAGCAGATTTGGTCATTCCTATCAAAATTCCATCATAAAGAAAAGCAACAAAACCGCAAAGAGGTATTAACAAAGTCCATATTAAATAATCTTTTGCTGTTGCAATAACGTTTTGTTGATTTGTTAGAATTTGAAGAATGTTTTCCCCACAAAAAGAATATATAATCATTACAAGCAGACTTAAAATTAGCCCCCAAAGCAAAATATATTTAACGCTCTTTTGTAGATTTGATTTGTCTTTTGCTCCCACATAACGACCGCAAAGACTTTCTGCTGCATACGCAAAACCATCCATGAAATATGAAAACAGAGTAAATAATTGCATTAACAATGTATTAACGGCTAAAAGAGGATATGGCATTTTGGAAGAAGCAATCGTAAAATATGTAGAAACAATAATCAGACAAAGAGTCCTAAGAAAAATATCGGAATTTACTTTGAAAAATTCTTTCATTTTAGATCTATTCAATGAAGAACGAAAATTAAATAACGGCAAAATATTTTTATATTTTAGAAAAAGAAAAATAAAAGTTGTAACTAATCCTCCATATTGAGCGATAACAGTACCCCACGCAACACCTTCTATTCTCATATTAAGTCCGAGAACAAACCAAAGACTGAATACGATATTTAAGATATTTATAAAAATGGCTATCCACATTGGAGTTTTTGAATCTTGCATACCGATAAACCATCCTTTCAGTGCATACATTCCTAACGTTGCTGGTGCTGCCCATATACGAATAAAGAAATATGTGAGAGCTAAATCAAGAACCGAATTTTTATTTTCTATTACTTTTTCTGCAATCCAAGAAATAGGAATTTGTAGAAGTATCAATGTAATTGCTGCTGTAAAAGCTATAAAACATGCACGAGAAAGAATATTTACAGATTCTTGCATATCTTTTGCACCAAAAGCTTGTGCAGTAAAACCGCTTGTACCCATACGAAGAAAGCCAAAATTCCAATAAATAAAAGTGAAAATCATAGATCCAACAGCTACACCTCCAATATAATCTAACGAAGAACCTGCTGAATTTAAATGACCTACAATAGCAGTATCTATCATTCCAAGTAAAGGAACAGTAATATTCGTTATAATATTAGGAATAGCGAGCAAAAGAATACGTTTATTCATTTCTTAATTAGTGTTTGTTGAATTATGAATTGCGGGGTTTAGACAGTAACTTTCTGAAATACGGCAAGTGCCAACAAATATGTATAACGCCTATCAAAGCCATTGCTATCCCCGTCCATACATGCAGTTTCAGAATAAATGAGAAACTTTTCATTGCTACACCATAATTAAGTTGAATAACGAGAAATAATCCACCAATACATGAACAGATAAAAGTCAAAAGTAGGGTAGTATTCCATATTTTTCTATGTGTTATTTTCCGTATTGTATTCATTTTTACTAAAAATATGGAAAAAAAGTAAAGTAATAATACTCCAATACTTATGTAAATAAAAGGATATTGTACAGGTTGTGTAATATTTTCTGATACAGTGTGTAAATCATTTTGTGGAAGAGGAGACGTTTCAACAACTGAATATTGTATTTCTACTTCATCGTTTTGTTTTTGTGGTGTAAAATCTTTGTTTTTTTTCTTTTTTTCTTGATTTTTGTCTGATAAAACAGGCATTTTATCTACACTTTCAGTGTTTGTGTCTATTCTTTTTTTTATTTGCGAACTGTCTATATCTGTTATTTGTTGAGGTTGAGCCTTTTCTACTTTTCCGTTATCACAAAAACCATCATTGTTATTGTCAATAAATCTTCCACATCCATAAATGCAATTAATTTTTGTTCCATTTCCATAAGGACATTGGGCAAATGTAGCAAAAGAGATAAAAAATACAAATAATAAATATGTAACTTTATATTTCATACACTTATTATAAATAATAATAGATGCAAAAGTATAAAAATTTGAAAAATACTGATTCTTATACGTTTTATTTTTAGTTTTTTCTTCCAAAATCAGCAGGAATTTCTCCCCATCGTTCTGTTTCCCATTTAAGGATGGTAGTAGAATATGAATTGGTTTTTAACCAGTTTTCCGCTCTTTCTATATATTGAAATAAGGCTTCTGTTTTAGAATTACGTATAAGTTTGGTTTTACATTGTTTAGCTTTAACCCATTTTATTGCGTTTATGCTATCAGTGTAAAGGGGGAGATTGAGATTGTGGCGTTTTAAATACGAAAGACCATGAACTATGGCTAAAAATTCGCCTATATTGTTAGTACCAAATGGATATTTATAATAAAATAATTGCTTTCCGTTTTCTACAAATACTCCTCTGTATTCCATAATGCCGGGATTTCCGCTGCATGCAGCATCTGTTGCAATGGAAACAAGTACGGGCAGTTGATTTTCTAAAAAAGGAGATTGAGCGGTTATTATTTTTTTTTGCGGAGGATTATCCTTCAAATATGAAAAAATAGATTGGTAACGAAAGGCTCGTTTAGCTTCGGATTCCGTATTAAAAGACTTGTATTCTGCACCATCATACCCTTCAACATTTTTTTTACATTCGTCCCATGTTGAAAATATTCCTGTGTGTTTTCCTTTCCATACTACATAAAATTTTTTCTGCTTGCTCATTTTCAATTGTATAGTTATTTTGCTATGTTATGCAGTTCTTTTCTAATTATGTTTAATCCACTTTCCAACGTCTTTACTTCCAAAAGCAGGTTAATCATTTTTTCATCATCATTATCACAATTTTGCAGTTGCTTTTCAGCATCTTTGAGACGTCTTTCAAGTTTATGCCATTTTAAATGCAAAAGTGTTTCTTTTACAAGTTTGTTTAAAATTTCTTCATTATTTAAATCAGGAACATCTATCTGATATTTTTCCTGCCATAAAGGGCTTAATTCTGCAGTATCAATCAAAAGAGCGGTAACAGCATTTCGCAGTGATTCATTTTCGGAAGAGGTAAAAATGCTAATTTTTGGTAGAGTTGCAAACTCTTCAATATGATGTTTGTATATATCAAGAATGCCTTTCCACAAAGGATTATCAAAATGTATTTCATCAGCTAATAAATCAGAAATAACATAAGTTGCTACAACAAATTTTTGTTTTTCGGTATTCCCTTCATTATCTGTAATTATCTCCTGCGTTGTAATTCTGTCGCCATAATTCAAAAGCAATGAAACCACAGAACGTTCCTGCATATCGTCCGGATATGGGTCTGAGATTATTTGACGCTCGGCAATCTCTTTTGGAATTATATCCTGCTGTTGTATATCAATCATCTGATTACCTGCTTCATTGCTTTGAGTATTTTCGGTTTTACTCATCTGCTTAAAAGCATTTAATCTGATAATTTTTGCTAACTCTTTCATTAGCATTGATTCTTCCATCTTTAAAATAGAAGCACATTGTTGAATATATGCTGTTCTTTCAATATTGTCCGGTATTTTGCTGATAGATTGCAGTATTTCTTTTACCAATGCAGCTCTTTTTATTGGGTCGTTTTTAGCATCATTGAGTAAGAGATTGGTCTTAAAGATAATAAAATCGTTAGCTTCTTCGGTAATATATCTTTGAAACTCTGCTTGAGTGTTTTGTCTTGCAAAAGAATCAGGGTCTTCATTATCAGGGAAAAGAACTATTTTAATTTTTAACCCAAAGGTCAAAAACATATCTATAGCTCTGAATGTTGCATGAATACCTGCTGCATCTCCGTCATACAAAATAGTTACATTTGATGTATATCGTTTTAATAATCGTATCTGGTCTTCTGTTAAAGCAGTTCCACTGGTTGCTACCACGTTTTTTATTCCACACTGATACATCATTATAGCGTCCATATTTCCTTCAACCAAATAACATCGGTCGTTATTGATTATATGACTTTTGGACAAATGCAATCCAAAAAGGACTTTACCTTTGGAATATATTACACTTTCGGGTGAATTGACATACTTTGCTTTTGTTTTGTCGGATGAAAGAAGTCTTCCTGTGAAGCCAATTGGTCGTCCGCTTACGGAGTAAATAGGGAAAATAACTCTGCCTCTAAATCTGTCGTAACAGTTATGATGTGAATTTTGATTGCTGTTTTCGGTGTTTTCTTTAATAATAGTAAGTCCGGCTTTAGCAAGAAGTTCTTCGCTGTATCCGTTTTTTAAGGCATATTCGGTAAAATCTTTCCATGCATCTTTACAATATCCAAGTTCCCACGTTTTAATTGTTTCCTCTGTTAATTCTCTTTCACGGAAATAACTCAAACCATACATTTTTCCCTGTTCGTCATTTAATAAAGTGTTATGAAAATATTTTTGAGCAAAATCGTTAATGGCATAAATAACTTCTTTTTCGGTTTTAGCCTCAATCATTTGAGGAGTTAATTCTTTTTCTTCAATTTTTATTCCGTAACGATTTGCAAGAAAACGCAGACTTTCAGGATATGTAAAATGTTCGTGTTTCATTAAAAATCTTATGGCATCACCACCTTCTCCGCAACCGAAACATTTAAAAATTCCGCGAGCAGCATTTACGTTAAAACTGGGGGTCTTTTCGTTGTGAAAAGGACAGAGACCTAAATAATTAGAACCTCTCTTTCTCAATTTCACAAATTGACTTACAACATCTACAATATCCGTTGCATCTACTATTTTTTGTATATCTTCCGGTTTTATCATTAAATAAAAATTTTTGCAAAGATATGAAAAAAGATTGTTGGTTTGCTGGAATTTAAAGTGGTTAATTTTTGAGAAAAACATCAATTAATAGTTTTTATGACAGGTTATTCTCACCCTTTTTCGGCACAAAAAACTTATAAAAAAACCGAAATTATTTGGAGTTTCAAGTTTTTTTCTTACTGATTTTATACCTCATACGTCAGCAGTTATGTGGCAAACCGCTGTCTGCATACGCAAATCCGCATTTTACATCCATAATCTTAAAATCGTTAAATATGAAAATTAAATATATCTTTAAACAAATTTCAGTGGCTTCCAAAAATCAGCAATCTGCGTCTCCAGGATTTCTGTCTGCGTCTCCAGGATTTCCATCTGCGTCTCCGTGATTTCTGTCTGCGTCTCCAAGATTTCCATCTGCGTCTCCGGATGATTGATGGATATGTCCGAAATTTGTTTAAAGATGTTTTTATTTTTCATACTTTTGTTAATCAAAAATAAATGTATTAACGTAGGATAATCAGAAAAAAAACGACTAAAATAAGTCAAAAATAACAATTATGAAACAGCTGTCAAGTTTTATACGCAAAGAATTTAGACATATATTCAGAGATATACCAACAATGTTGATATTGTTTATTCTTCCCGTTGTGATGATGTTTCTTTTTGGTTATGCTCTAAGTACGGAAATAAAGCACAGTTCTCTTGGTATAGTGAATCTGTCAAATGATGCTTTTGCACAACAATTTATTGAAAAAATAAGCCACAGCGAATTTTTTTCTTTTTCAAAACAGTATTCCAATCAGAAAGAAATTATGGCAGCCTTCCGTAATGGAGATATTAAAATAGCAGTAATAATTCCTCAAAATTTTTACGAAGATCTTATAAACAGTAAAAAATCTACAATACTCGTAATTGCCGATGCTTCCGACCCGAACAGCGCCCGCACTCTTGTTAATTACACGGAGCAAATAGCCAATAATGTTTTATTGCAGGAAAAAACATTCTCAAATAATACTTCTAATCAAAATTTAGTTTCATTGAATTTATTGTACAATCCGCAAATGAAATCATCTTATTCCCTTGTTCCTGCTGTTATGGGCTTCATTCTTACTCTTGTTTGTGCAATGATGACATCCGTTTCCATAGTGAGAGAAAAAGAGAGAGGTAATATGGAATTACTGCTTGTTTCTCCTGTGAAGACAACAACAATAATAATTGCAAAACTTGCACCGTATTTTTTACTGTCGGTTGTAAATTTTGTTACAATTTTACTTGTTGGACATTTTATAATGAAAGTACCTGTTAATGGTTCTCTGTTTTGGATTGTTGTATTAAGTATTTTATATACGGTAACTTCTCTTTCTTTTGGTTTGCTTGTTTCTACCATTGTAAAGACACAGCTTGCTGCCTTACTTGTTACGGGTTTAATATATATGATGCCGTCACTGATTCTTTCAGGTATGATGTTTCCAATTGAGAATATGCCATGGTTGTTAAGAATTATTGCAATATTTACACCTGCCCGCTGGTTCATAGGTGCAATACGTAAACTTATGATAATGGGAGTAGATGTAAGACACGTAGCAAAAGAGATGACAGTTCTCGTATGTATTATGTTTACTTTGCTTGTGGTAAGCATAAAAGGTTTTAAACAAAGGTTGCTGTAAAAACAATGGAGAGGAGGTAAAATGGTTTTATCATATCTAATAGAAAAAGAATTTAAACAGACATTTCGTAACAAGTTTATTCCAAAACTTATTATAATATTTCCGTTTGTAGCGTTAATAATTCTGCCAAATGCTGCCAATATGGAAATTAAAAATGTAAATCTTGCTGTTGTAGATAATGATCATTCTACTTTTTCATCGTCTATCGTACAAAAACTTAATGCCAATAAAAGCATAACTCTGATGGCAAACTGTAATAATTATACCGAAGCTTTCAATTTAATAGAAGATGACAAAGCAGATATTATCCTTGTTATAAATAAGGATATTGAAAAAAATAATGTAAATGTCAACGAACAGAATGCTACTCAAAGTCCGCAAATTCTTGTTGCAACTAACAGTGTGAATGCTCTAAAAGGTACAATAGGTGCAATGTATGTTATGCAAATTGTAGCAGATTTTGCACAGGATAAAGCTGCTCTTGCAGGAGAAATATCTGCAGTTTCTACTTCTCAATTAGAAATACGCCCATTTTATGCTTTTAATGAACGATTAGAATACAAATATTTTATGGTGCCAGCCTTAATGGTAATGATTTTAACCGTTATCTGTGGTTTTTTACCGGCTCTCAATATTGTAGGGGAAAAGGAAAACGGTAATATTGAACAAATGAATGTTACTCCTGTAAAAAAATTCACTTTTATTCTTTCAAAACTTATACCTTATTGGATAATTGGCACTTTTGTAATTTCAATAGGTTTTTTTGTGGCATGGCTCATTTATGGAATTGTACCTGTTGGCAGTTTTATGACAATTTATTTTTTTACATGGCTTTTCATCTTTGCTGTTTCTGGTATGGGATTACTGATTTCTAACTATTTTGAAACTTATCAACAGGCAATGTTTGTGATGTTTTTCCTTTTAATGATACTTATTTTGATGAGTGGTTTGTTCACATCTTTCAATTCAATGCCCGAATGGGCTCAGGCAATAGGCAAACTTTCTCCATTAAAATATTTTATTGAAGCAATGAGAGCGATTTATCTCAAAGGAAGTGTCATAAGTGATTTAAATTCACAGTTGAGAAGCCTTATAACAATAGATTTAGTATTAAATATATGGGCTATTATTTCGTATAAAAAGAAAAAATAACTGTATAGATACAGCATTAGCAAAAGTTTCAAGTCTGCATACTTTCCATTCTTTTAAGATAATTTTACACCGATTAAGTGCATAAATTCTTCACGTGTTTTAGCATCTTTCATAAATGCTCCTGAAAAATCTGAAGTAGTAGTTAATGAATTTTGTTTTTGAACTCCACGCATTGACATACAAAGATGCTGTGCTTCTATGACAACCGCCACTCCTAATGGATTCAAATTATCTTGTATGCAGTCCTTTATCTGCCTTGTCATTCGCTCTTGTACTTGTAATCTGCGAGCAAAACAATCAACAACTCGCGGAATTTTACTTAAACCTACAATTTGTCCATTTGGAATGTAAGCAATGTGTGCTTTGCCTACTATTGGACAAAGATGATGTTCGCAAAGAGAATATATTTCTATATCTTTAACCAATACCATTTGCTTATAATCTTCCTTGAATATTGCAGAGCGAATAATTGAAGACGGGTTCAGGTCGTAACCGTGCGTAAAAAACTGCATAGCCTTTGCTATTCTCATTGGTGAGTCTTTCAGTCCATCTCTTTCAACATCTTCACCAACAAGAGCAAGGATAGATTTATAATGTGATGCTAATTCACTTAAAGTTTTTTTATTATATCTTTCTAATTTTTCGTATCCGTGTTGCGGAATTAGGTTTTCTATATCCATTTTATTTGTTTTTGATAATGCAAAAGTATATTTTTTAGCTTAATTACAAAGAAAGTGTAAATTATAATCAACATATTGAAAAATTATTCTTGACATAATGGATAAAAATGTTGATGTTTAGTATCTAAATATCAGAAAATTTTTTTGAATGTTTAATATTGCTGTGTTAGAAAGATTTCAATAGGTAACACTGTCAATTTTTATTTTAATCTTCTTTATAATTATTAATGGTAAAAAAATAAAGAAAAGAATTAAGAATGATTTTAAGCTATTATAGCCCAAAAATTGATTATAAACGAGAAATTGCTGTTTGAACAGTCGCATTTTTTTGTGAGACATACTTTTTTCGTGTATTCTGTACTGAGAAACAACAAGAGGATTGCAATAACAATATTTTACTTTTCGTAAAATTAAAAGCCATAAAGCCCAATCTGCCCGTTCTATGTTTTGAACTGAAATGTATCCCACTTTATCTCTGTCGTACATTGCATTGGAAGACTCAATGTAATTGCAAAAAAGAGTGGAGAGGTATCCAACTCGTTTTTTGCCTTTCAGTATTCCTGTAACATTGCCATTAACATTTATAGTTTCCGCACGAGCATATATAAAACTGTAATTATTAGCCTGCATAAATTGGATTTGATTTTCCAACATATTTTCTTTCCAAATATCATCAGAATCTAAAAAAGTAATGTATTTGCCTTTTGCTTTTTGAAGTGAGAAATCTTTGGCATAAGGGTAGTTCATGTTTTTTTCTAATCGAAAAATTTTTATTCGTGGGTCGTAAGAATATGAAAATGCTATTTCGTAGCTGTGATCTGTTGAACAATCGTCAGTAATAATTAATTCCCAATTAGTATATGTTTGTTTTAGTACGCTTTCAATGGTTTGAGCGATAAACTGTTCATTATTATATAAAGGAGTAATGATGGAAATTAAACTTTGTGTCATTTATTTTATGTGGTTTGAAATTACAAAAATACAATTTTTTTGATAATGCCAAGTGTGATATATTTTTGTTATTTTGCGATTTGGTGAATAAGATACATTTATTATTTAGTTTGCTATAGATATTAGTTTGCATTATAAAATTTAATGTATAAAAAAAATATTGTACTTTTGCCCGCGAATTAAATATGGTATTTAATTCATAATAAAAAATAATAATTATAATAAAAACAGAAATTACTATGATGAGTAAGAAAGTAGAGAAAGCGTTAAACGCTCAAATCAATGCAGAGTTCTGGTCTGCATATCTTTATTTAGCTATGGCAGCCGACAGTCAGTCTAAAAGTTTGCCGGGAATAGCAAATTGGTTCTATGTTCAGTATAAAGAGGAACTTGACCATGGCATGAAAATTTTTAACTTTCTTGTAAAAAGAGGAGTTAAGGTGGAGTTGATGCCGATAGACAAAGTGCCAACAAAATGGAAAAGTGTTTTGGATGCTTTTAAAGATGCATTAAAACACGAGAAAGAGGTTACAGCAATGATAGATAATCTATTCACTTTGGCAGGAACTGAAAAAGATTATGCAACTCAATCAATGTTGCAATGGTTTATTGACGAACAGGTTGAAGAGGAAGAAACTCCGCAGTCAATAATTGATACTTTGATTAGGATTGGTGATAATGGTTCAGCTCTTTATATGCTTGACAAGGAACTTGGGGCAAGAACATATACACCTCTTGACATTGATTAGTCATTGATGGGAAAAATGGAAGAAAAATATAGTCTTCGGGGAGTGTCTGCTTCAAAGGAAGATGTGCATAATGCAATAAAGAATATTGATAAAGGTCTTTTTCCAAATGCTTTTTGCAAAGTGGTTGAAGATAAATTAACAGGTGATTCAAATTATTGCTGTGTTATGCATTCTGATGGAGCAGGCACAAAATCCTCTCTTGCTTATGCTTATTGGAAAGCAACAGGAGATATTTCTGTGTGGAAAGGTATAGCTGTTGATGCAGTTGTTATGAATTTAGACGATTTGTTGTGTGTAGGAATAACAGATAATATATTGCTTTCTTCAACAATAGGCAGAAATAAGCGTCTTATTCCCGGTGAAGTTATTGCTGCTCTGATAAATGGTACAGAAGAATTTTTACAAGAGATGCGTGAATTGGGTATAGGTATTTATTCTACTGGAGGAGAAACTGCTGATGTTGGAGATTTGGTACGCACAATAATAGTGGACAGTACTGTTACTGCAAGAGCAAAACGCAGTGATATAATAACAAACAATATAAAAGCAGGTGATGTAATAGTGGGTTTGGCTTCTTTTGGTCAAGCAACTTATGAAAAGGAATATAATGGAGGTATTGGAAGTAATGGTTTAACTTCTGCCCGTCATGATATTTTTAATCATACAATAGCAGAATTATATCCTGAAACGTATGATACAGAATTGCCTTGTCAGGTTACATATTGTGGAAAGTGTGATTTGACATCTCCAACTGAAATACCGGGTGTTGATGCGGGCAAACTTGTTTTATCTCCAACAAGAACTTATGCCCCGGTTATTGCGGCTGTTTTGCATAAATATCGTTCCAAAATACATGGTTTAATTCATTGCAGTGGCGGTGCTCAATCAAAAGTTCTTAATTTTATAGATAAAGTAAATGTAATAAAAGATAATCTCTTTCCTTTGCCTCCACTATTTAAAATGATTCATGATCAGTCTCATGTATCTTATGAAGAAATGTATAAGGTATTTAATATGGGACACAGAATGGAAATATATACTGATCATCAAACAGCAGCAGATGTTATCACAATATCTAAAACATTTAATATTGATGCTAAAATAATCGGAAGAGTGGAGGTAAATGATATAAAACAAGTAACGATACAAAGTAAATACGGAGAGTTTATTTACAATTAATTAATGTATGAAATTACCAACAGTATTTTTTACTGTTAAAAAATAAAATTTAATAACAATAAAAATTTATAATTATGACAAAATCAATTATATTATCATCAGTAGACTGGATAAAGGTTGTTGAGAACTATATACCTATGGTTACAAGTGCAGTGATTAAAATTGCTGTAGCTTTGCTTATTATATTTGTAGGTTTAAAAATTATAAAGGTACTTTGTAAAGGTATTACAAAGGCATTTGAAAAACGCAAAGTAGATTTATCTTTGCGTCCATTTATTATTTCTTTGGTATCCATTGGTTTAAAAATACTATTGTTTCTCAGTGTTATAGGTTATCTGGGAATAGAAACTTCAGCATTTGTTGGCTTACTTGCATCGGTTGGAATAGCTATTGGTATGGCTTTTTCAGGTACTTTGCAAAATGTGGCAGGAGGAGTTGTATTACTTATTTTACGTCCTTTTCGTGTTGGAGATTATGTTTCTGCAGGAGGTTTTGAAGGAACTGTTACAAAAATTATGATTTTCAATACTTATCTGCTTACTACTGACAACAAACAGATTATTATTCCAAATGGAACACTTGCAACAGGTAATGTTATTAACTATTCCGTGATGGATACAAGGCGTATAGATATAAATATTCGTCTTGCACATGGAGTAAATATCAATGAATTAAGTCCTAAACTTATTGATATTTGCAAACAGGATAGTCGTATTTTTTCAACACCTGAACCTGTTGTTATTGGAACGATTACCGATTTATCCATAACACTTGATATTCGTTTTTGGGTAAAAAATAATGATTACTGGGATGTAATGCAAACAATTAATGAAACAGTTTATCAGTATTTGGTAAATAATAATATTCCATTACCAAATCCAACAATCAACGTTAAAAATTAGATATTTAAATAAAATAACAAAATAAAAAATTGTTAAATCTTTGTTTTTGGGTTGCAAAAATTTGACAATTAAATGTAGTTATCAATCAATGAATGGAAAAGAACTGAAAATAGTTTTTTTTGGCACGCCTGAATTTGCCGTTGCGCAATTAGATGAACTGTTTTTACAAGGCTATAATGTTGTGGCGGTAGTAACTATGCCGGATAAATTTGCAGGAAGAGGTTTAAAATTGACTGTCTCTCCGGTAAAAAAGTATGCTTTGTCAAGCAATGTACCTATTTTACAGCCTGAAAATTTAAAAAGTGAAGAATTTTTAACAGAATTATCCAAATTGAAAGCTGATTTACAAGTAGTAGTTGCCTTTAGAATGTTGCCTAAGTCTGTTTATTCAATGCCAAAATATGGAACTTTTAATCTTCATGCTTCACTCTTACCTCAATATCGTGGAGCAGCACCAATCAATTGGGCAATAATAAATGGAGAAACAAAAACTGGACTGACAACTTTTTTACTTAATGAACAGGTAGATGAGGGTGAAATATTGTTACAACATTCTATACATATATATAAAGAGGATAATGTAGAAACTTTGTATGAAAGAATGATGAACAAAGGACGTAATTTAGTTACAAAAACAATAGATATGATAGCAAGCGGAGAAATAATAACAAAAAAACAGACAGAAATGAATATAAAGCCATCGCTTGCACCTAAAATTTTTAAGGATACAACAATTATTAATTGGGATAATGAAGGAGAAAAAATAGTGAACTTTGTACGAGGTTTATCCCCTTATCCTTCTGCTATTTCTTCGTTTTTTGATAAAAAAACAGGAGAAAAGTATGATTTTAAGATATTTGACGTAAAGTTTTTTCCTACAGAAGAAAAAAAAACATCGGGTATTCTTTTTGTTTTAGATAATCAAAAATTAATGGTTTATTGTTGTAATGGAATAATTCAAATACTTGATTTACAATTATCTGGCAGAAAAAGAATGAAAGCAGAAGAGTTTATTAAAGGGTGGAAAGTATATAATGATTTAATTTGTATAGAAAAAAAATAAATTTTTTTTCTACAAATTTGCTTTTAATTGATTTTTTTTATTTATATTTGCCGCCGTAAAATAACATTAAATATTTCAGTTATGACAAAAAAAGAATTTATTGATGAAATGGCTAAAAAAGCCAAAGTAACAAAAGTAGATGCAACAAAAGCTTATGGTGCATTTTTGGACACAGTTTCTGATTACTTATTAAAAGGGGACAGAGTAACTTTATTAGGTTTTGGAACATTCAGTGTGCAAAAAAGATCTGCACGTACAGCTCGTAATCCTCAAAGCGGTGCTCAAATAAAAGTTCCTGCTAAAAAGGTTGTTAAATTTAAAGCTGGTGCAGCTTTAAGCACTAAAGTTGCAAAGAAAAAATAAGTAATACTACTTTATTTTTTATAACACAGATTGCATTCGCAATTCTGTGTTATTTTTTTACATGGATATGTTTTTTATATTTTACAATTAATAAAAAAGTATAGTAATTAAATAATCTTATTGATTTAATACATAGAAATTATGATAGCTCTGTTCGCAAAAAATGTGAAAGCAGAAGATTTGCCCCTTATTCAAAAACTGATTTATAAAATAGAAGCAAATGGATTTAAAATAAAATTTTATGAACCATTGTTTAGACAGATTGAAAAAAATATTATCATAAATAAATCTGCCAATAGGTTTAATTTATCCGATGATTTAGCATTGCAAAATGTTAAATTTCTTTTTTCTCTTGGAGGCGATGGTACTTTACTATCAGCATCTTCACTTCTTTTTAACAGTAAGAAAATATCCACAATACCCATTCTTGGAATTAATTTTGGTAGGCTTGGTTTTCTTACATCTGTTGGAAAAAATGAGTTAGATAATCTTATTGATGATATAAAACAAGGTAATTATAGTGAGGAATTACATTCTCTTATTCAATGGAATGAACATTTTGCATTGAATGAAGTTGTTTTACGTTGTGAAAAAGCGGGAGAAATGTTGGATATAAATGTGTATATTGATGATAAATATCTTACAACTTATACATCGGATGGTGTTATTGTTGCTACACCAACGGGTTCTACAGCATATTCGCTTTCTTGTGGAGGTGCAATTTTATCACCAGATGCAAAATGTTTCTGTATAACACCAATTTGTCCACATAATTTAACATTTCGTCCATTAGTTATACCAGATACACATAAAATAACTTTGGAAGTGAAACGGTCTCGTTCAAATGTATCTATTTATTTTGATTCTCGCTCTTTTGCAATAAACCAGACAGAAAGGGTAACATTGATAAAAGCAAAAAAAGAAATAAGTCTTATACGTTTACATAATCAAAGTTTTTTTTCAGCTATTGGAAACAAACTTATGTGGGGAAAAAATTTGTTAGTATAAAAAGATTTTCTCAAATTTGTTCAAAAGTGGGAAAAATATACTTGTTTTAGAAGAATTTTGCTTTACACAATTATAAAAAAACATAAATGTAAAATACTGAATAATAGAATTTTGAAAATATAATGCTAAAAAAGATAAAAAAAATTTTGGGTAATCAAAAAAAAAGTTGTACCTTTGCAATCCGTTTTTGATAAAAATATTAATATAATGTACGCAATAGTAAAAATAGCAGGGCAGCAATTCAGGGTTCAGAAAGAACAAAAGATATTTGTTAATCGGCTTCATAGTGAAGAAGGTTCGGAATTATCTTTTGACACCGTGATGCTAAAAGATGTAGATGGCGATATAGTAATTGGACAGCCTAATATAGAAGGTGCGTCTGTTAAAGCCAAGGTGATAAAACATATAAAAGATAAAAAAGTGCTAGTCTTTAAGAAGAAAAGAAGAAAAGGTTATCAAAAAATGAATGGTCATCGTCAGTATTTGACGCAAATTCTTATTACTGATATATTGTAAACTAATAAATATTATAGAAAATGGCTCATAAGAAAGGTGTAGGAAGTTCAAGCAATGGACGCGAATCGCATAGTAAGCGATTAGGTATAAAAATATTTGGCGGACAGCAATGTATAGCTGGTAATATAATAGTTAGACAAAGAGGTACAGTTCATAATGCTGGTGCAAACGTAGGTATTGGAAAAGATCATACATTATTTGCTTTGATTGATGGAATAGTCAAATTTAATAAATGTAGAGGAAACAAGTCTTATGTATCTGTAATACCGCAATCATAAAGAATAAAATTTAGAATTTAATTTTATACATTTATATGGCTTATAGTAAAATTTTTTCTATAAGTTGCTATCTATCATCGAAATAATAGATGAGTAGTTCATTGACAAATTTAGTGACATACATAAGATTAAAGAAGAGAAATAAGAGCGTACGGGGGATGCCTGAGGCTCTCGGAGGCGATGAAGGA
>JAISUE010000034.1 GCA_031272245.1 Bacteroidales bacterium | reverse complement strand
TTTAATCACATTATGAGTATTCAATTCTTTTAACAGAATCAAATACAAAAATCCGCGCTGTAAATGTAATAAAAAAAACTCCGAAAGCTTAAAACATTGCTGTTTTTTACTCTCGGAGACATAAATTTTAATCACATTATGAGTATTCAATTCTTTTAACAGAATCAAATACAAAAATCCGCGCTGTAAATGTAATAAAAAAAACTCCGAAAGCTTAAAACATTGCTGTTTTTTACTCTCGGAGCCGACTGGATCCTCCAGATACGTACGAACTCGTATCCGAAAAGAATGACCAATATAAACTATTTTATCATCGGTGCAAAAGTAATAAAAAAATTTAAATTAAACGCCTGTTGTTTGGTAAAAAAAAACTCCGAAAGCTCAAAACATCGCTGTTTTTCCTGTTCTCGGAGAAATTACACTTAAATCTACTATGACCATTCCAATTCTTTATCAAGAAGAAATGATAATAATCATGAGTGCAAAAGTAAAAAAAAACCGAAAGTTCAAAACATTGCTGTTTTTCCCTCTCGGAATTTCACAAATTCAATAGCACAATTAAAAATAAACTTTTAATAAAATTAAAAATCTAACTTTTTGTGCTGCAAAGATAAAAAAAAACTCCGAAAGTTTAAAACATGCCGTTTTTTCCCTCTCGGAATTTTTCAAAATTAATAGCATAATGAACATTAATTCTTTTAATTGAATTAAAAAATCAAAATCCGAGTTGCAAAGGTAATAAAAAAATCCGAAAGCTCAAAACATTGCTGTTTTTTTTGCTCTCGGAGCCTAAAATTAATATATTAAAGATAACTTTCCTTATTTATTCATGAGAAAAGTTTAAAGGATCTTTATACTTTGCAAAAGTAAAAAAAATTAAATTAAACGCCTGTTGCAATAAATATTCGTAAATTTGCCATCAAATAAACAATATAAATAATGATGAAAAGTTTATTGTCATTTCTTAAAAACGAGAAAGATATAAGGCTTCGTGGCGGTTTATATCATAAAAACACAGGTTAATTTGGCATATAATTCAAATAAAATTGAGGGAAGCAGATTGACGGAAGAACAATCAGATTTATTTTTGAAACGCGCACCATTGGTTTTAAGGAACAGGAAGCAATATTGGTAGATGACATTATTGAAACAGCTAATCATTTTGTTGCATTTGATTATTTACTTGATAATGCAGATAAATGTTTGGATAACATTATCATAAAACACTTTCATTTGATACTTAAGTCTTCTACCGCAGATGCAACCGCAGAGTGGTTCAGGGTAGGGGAGTGGAAAAAATTGCCAAACGAAGTAGGCGGAATGGCAACAACACTTCCACAAGATGTTGAAAAAGAAATGAACGACCTCAATGAATGGTATCATTCGCTTAATCAAACAACTTTTGAAGATATTGTAGAATATCATTTTCGCTTTGAACGCATACATCCCTTCCAAGATGGAAACGGAAGAGTCGGACGACTGATAATGTTTAAGGAATGTCTTTTGCATAACATTGTTCCGTTCATAATTGATGATATTAATAAACTGTTTTATTATCGAGGCTTGCGTGAGTTTCCAAATGTGAGAGGCTATTTGCTTGACACATGTCTTTCTGCACAGGATGTTTATAAACAATGGGTTAAATACTTCTGCGGAGAATAAAACGTAAGGAAAAATACATATATTTTAAGAGTAAAAGATGCAAACGGACGGTTTCGCAAAAAAAAACTATCTTTGTTTCTGTAAATAAGCAAAAGACAAGGATATGAATACAGATGTTGTGGCTGAAATAATGCGATTAAAAAAGGAAAAAAATGCTGTTATTTTGGCTCATTATTATCAAATACCCGAAATTCAGGATATAGCGGACTATATTGGCGACAGCTTAAATCTCTCTCAACGTGCATCGGAGACAACGGCGGAAATAATTTTGTTCTGTGGCGTTCATTTTATGGGAGAGACAGCAAAAATTCTTAATCCGACAAAGAAGGTTATCATACCGGATCTTAACGCCGGATGTTCTCTTGCGGACTCCTGTCCTTATGAGGAATTTAAATCCTTCCGCAACGCTCACCCGAACCATTTGGTTATCTCATATATTAATTGTTCGGCACAGATTAAGACTCTCTCGGATATAATTTGCACTTCCGGCAATGCGCGTGAACTTGTCGAATCTTTTCCAAAAGACCAACCACTCATCTTTGCTCCCGATAAAAATCTTGGAGGCTATCTTAACCGATTAACCGGACGAAATATGTTGTTGTGGAACGGTACATGTATGGTGCATGAGCTTTTAACCGCCGAACATGTTCTTAAACTTAAAATGCAATATCCTGATTATTGTTTGATAGCCCATCCCGAATGTAATGCTTCGGTTTTAGAACTGGCGAATTTTATTGGTTCAACGCAGGCAATGGTAAAATATGTTAAGAACAGTTCTCAAACCAAGTTTCTTATAGCAACTGAATCCGGAATAGTTCATCAATTACGGAAAGAAAATCCGAATAAGGAGTTTATAATTGTTACCACAGATGAGGGTTGTGCTTGCAATGATTGTCAATATATGAAACTCAACACACTTGAGAAAGTTTTATATAGTTTAAAGACTGAACAATACGAGATAAAGTTGAGTGAAGAACTGATAAATCAATCCAAAAAGCCGATTATTAGGATGCTTGAAAAGTCGAAAGCATTAGGACTGATAAAATAGGGTAGGGGAGTAAAAAAAATCAATAATTTAATGTTGTGTGCGGTAAAATATTTATTTCGCAACATTAAAATCTGCGGTTTTGGAGTTAAATGTCGGCTAATAATCCATATATTCATCTGACGAAATCCATATGTTTTTTCTCATATTAAATCATAATTCGTATTTTTTGCATTAGAAAAACAAATAACACATCAATGAGAATAGAAATATTAAGATATTTGTAACAGTTTTCCTTACAAAAGTCTGCTATAATTTTCTTCATCATAAAATTGAGTTCATTATTATTAAGCACAACTCTATTCTAATATAAAAAAGCTTTCTTAAAACATACTTTTTGTTTTTGGGACATAAAAATTTGATTTTTTATTTTAAAAGTAAGAGAATTCTGTTCAAAAAGCAGGATTTTAATTGATTACTAAAGCAAAATCATCTTTATTTTTTGGTTATTAAGAATTATTATTTGGAAACGAAAATATTAGAAATTATTTCTCAAAAATGATAATTTGTCATTATTTTTTCCTGAATTAAAATTTTTCAATTACTTTTGTAACCCAAATACTAAAATAGGATAAAAATTTTTTCAAATTTATTTTGTAATTTTTACGAACATAAATTATTTATTATCAATAAATTATAAATCAAAAATGATAAAAACACACACTTCAAGTTGCGTTATCAGTCGCATAAATTTCTCCAAGTTGTCCCTTTGGCTGAAATTTTCAATTCTCAGAGCATATATTTTAATGATTTTTCTTTTGCTTTCAATGAGTAGTTTTTCTCAATCTTACAGATATGCACATTTTTGTTTAGACACTTTAACTTCAAATTTTATGTCAGGAAGAGGTTATCAGGATTCTGGGGATAAAAAAGCAGCGACTTTTATTGCAAATGAATTGAAATATGATGGAGCAAAGCCAATCGGTGATACATTTTTTCAATCTTTTGATATTTCAATCAATAATATTAATTCTGTAACTTTGCAGATAGAAAAAGATACTTTGAAAACAGGAGAGGACTTTTTGGTTTTTGGCTCTTCTCCATCTTGTGATTTGTTAATAGAAAATGAAAAATTCATTGCAGTTAATTCGGATATTACATTAAAAAAGGTAAAAAACGAAAAATTAAATAACAAGATTATTATTATAAAACAAAACGAAAAGAAATTAAAAAAGGGAAAATATCTTGAGCAGAGAGATATTTTTATGTTTTTGCAAAGGTTGTGTATAAAAAAAATAATACCAAAACTTGTAATAATTCAGGGTTATGATAATAAATTGCAATATCCAATAAGTACAGTTCAATGGAATTTTCCTGTACTTATGTTAAAAGAAAATCGTTTTTCAAAAAAGATAGAAAGATTATATTTAAGCATAGAGGCTAATTATATAGAAAAATATCAAACACAAAACGTTTGGGCAAAGGTTGAAGGAACAAAATGTAAAGATTCTTTCTTTGTTTTTACTGCTCATTATGACCATTTGGGACGTTGTGGTAATGCTATTTTTAAGGGAGCGGCAGATAATGCGTCAGGAACATCTGTCGTCATGGACTTAGCTCGTTATTTCTCGCAACATCCTGCCGAATATTCAATTCTGTTTATATTTTTTTCAGGAGAAGAAATTGGATTATTGGGGTCAGAATATGCAGCAACACACCCTCTAATTGATTTGAATAAAATAAAATTTCTTTTCAATCTTGATATGTGTGGAACAGGTTCTGGAGGTGTTGCTGTGATAAATGGACAAAAAGAAAATAAGGCGGGGGAGTTATTAAAAGCAATAAACGATGAGCATCTTTACTTTAAGACAATCAATCTTGCAGAAGAATCTTGCAATAGCGACCATTGCCCATTTGTTAAACGAGGAGTAGCAGCTCATTTTCTTTTTACTTATGGTTGCGAATATAACGAATACCACACCGTTTATGATAATGGAGATGGATTATCATTCACTAAACATATAGATTTTTGCAATCTATTAAAAGAATTTGTAGAGAAATATCGTTAGTGTTTCACGTGAAATATTGAACAAACAATCTATCTTTTTCCCAAATAGACATCTCATTTGGCAATGTGAAAAATAATTTATACTTTTGTCGCCGAAAAACTATCAAAATCTGATATAAGAATTATGGAACGGATAAAATCGGTCAAAGACTTTTTTAAAATGTATGCAGACGGGTTTAAAAATATGACATGGGGTAAAACTTTATGGATTATCATCCTCATAAAACTTTTTATTATGTTTGCGGTTCTTAAAGTGTTCTTCTTCCCCAATCTGTTGAACTCCAAATTTGATACCGATGAAGCGAAAAGCAATTTCGTTAATCGGCAACTTACCGAACCGAGAACAGCAAATTCAACAAACAGCAGCAATGTAATCAACAATAGTATAAATTAAAAAACAGGTAACAACATGAATCAAATTGATGTATCTTTAATTGATTGGTCGAGGGCGCAATTTGCTCTTACGGCTATTTATCACTGGTGTTTTGTTCCGCTCACTCTTGGCTTGGGCGTAATAATGGCTGTAATGGAGAGTATTTATTACAGGACAGGCAAAGAAAAATGGAAAAGAACAGCAAAATTCTGGATGAAGCTCTTTGGAGTGAATTTCGCCATTGGAGTTGCCACGGGCATTATCCTTGAATTTGAATTCGGTACAAACTGGTCTAATTACAGTTGGTTTGTCGGGGACATTTTCGGCGCTCCTCTTGCCATTGAGGGCATAGTTGCTTTCTTTATGGAGGCTACCTTTATAGCCGTTATGTTTTTTGGCTGGAAGAAGGTGAGCAAAGGTTTTCACTTGGCTTCAACGTGGCTCACGGTGGCGGGTGCAACGATTTCTGCCTTGTGGATTCTGGTTGCAAACGCATGGATGCAGAATCCTGTTGGCATGACCTTCAATCCCGAAACCGTAAGGAACGAAATGACCGACTTTTGGGCATTGATTTCTCCTTTTGCCATTGATAAGTTTTGCCATACGGTAATTTCATCGTGGCTTGTCGGTTCGGCGTTTGTTGTAGGAGTTTCTTCGTATTTTCTTTTGAAGAAGAAGGAAACCGAATTTGCTCTTGACAGCGTTAAAATCGCCACAATAATCGGCGCTGTCGGCATTATTCTTTCCATCATCACCGGAGACAGCAGCGGACATCAGGTTGCACAGAAACAACCAATGAAACTGGCTGCCATGGAAGGTCTTTACGATGGGGAAAAAGGTGCGGGACTGACAGCCATCGGCATTGTCAATCCGTCAAAACAGCCTAATGATGCGGAGGAGGCTTTTATTGTGGATTTAAAAATTCCGAAGATGCTTTCTTTCCTTGCCAACAGAGACTTTAACTCCTTTGTTCCCGGAGTAAATGATTTGATAAACGGCTACACCAAAGACGATGGTACGCAGGAAATTTCTGTTGATGAGAAAATAGAAAAGGGCAAACAGGCAATCGCGGCTCTTGCCGACTATTCCGCAGCAAAGAAAGCGAAGGATGAAACGGCGAAGGCTGAAGCAAAGCAAAGGCTTGACGAAAATTTCAAATACTTTGGCTATGGTTATTTTTCTCGTTCTGAGGATGTTGTTCCCAATGTTCCGTTAGTTTTTTATGCTTTCAGAATTATGGTTTGCCTTGCGGGTTATTTTTTATTGCTTTTTGTTTTGGTCTGGTTCTTTAATCAAAGGAAGAAATTTGCAGCAATGACTTGGCTTCAATGGGTCTGCATCCTTTCCATTCCTTTGGCATACCTTACTTCACAGGCTGGCTGGATAGTTGCCGAAGTTGGAAGGCAACCCTGGACAATTCAGGATATTCTTCCTGTTCAGGCGGCGGTTTCCGACATCAGTGCCTCCAACGTTCAACTGACCTTCATTATTTTTGCAGTTTTGTTGACCGTTCTTTTTGTTGCCGAAATCAGCATTATGATTAAGCAAATCAAGCTCGGACCTGAGGTAGAAAAGGAAACAGAGGAATAAATCAGAGTGATTATTGACTGAAAAAGCCTCAACTTTTCGCTAATGAAATTTTGGGGCTTTTCCTTTTTTGTCACAGCCTTTCCCATCTCCGTTTCAATCTCAACAATCATCGTTCCCGTTTTTCCAACCCTCGTTTCAATCGCCTCAACTATTTTCGCAAATCCGACAACCTTTGTTTTTAATTCAAAAACCATCGTTTCAAAATCTTCAATCCTCGTTTCAACGGCGAAAACCTTTGTTGCAAATTCAAAAACATTTGTTTTTAATCCAAAAACATTTGTTGCAGGTCGTAAAACGAAAATTTTCGGTTCAAAAACGAATGTTTTCGTCCGTGCAACGTTGGTTGGACGCCGTGCAACCTTTGTTGGAGACCGTGCAACGTTGGTTGGAAGTCGTGCAACGTTGGTTGCAAGTTGTGCAACGTTTGTTGGAAGTCGTGCAACGTTGGTTGGAAGTTGTGCAACCTTTGTTGGAAGTCGTGCAACCTTTGTTGGAAGTCGTGCAACGTTTGTTGGACGCCGTGCAACGTTTGTTGGAAGTGGTGCAACCAACGTTGGAAATTGATTAACGACTGTTGAAAATGCAGCAATCAAAGTTGATAAACCATTGAAAATGATTGCATTGGCAGAAACGATGGTTGTTATGTTTCCGCAAGCCGTTGGCGTTGCGGTTATGAAAATTAAGTCCTTCGGACTAATGGTTGATGCGATGGGAACGAGGGTTGAAATTGCAATGACGGGGGTTGGCGGAAAAGAAACGAGGTTTGAAGCGGTTGGAACGAGGGTTGAAATTGCAATGACACTGGTTGGAAAAACAATGACGAAGATGGGACAAATGATGACGGCGGAGGGGAAACCTTACATAAAAAATGAAAATTATGGAAAATGAATGGGGAGGCTTTTTACCGAAAACGGCTTTTCGGCGACCTCGATTGCGAAAAATGGGAAAAAAAATTAAAGAATAAAAATATTTTTGTGTATTTTTTTTATTTTCGTTTTTCCTTTATTATCAATGGTTTATTGTCTTTGAGAAATAAAAAAAGAGACAAAAAAAGAAAAAAATGATGTATCTTTAAATTTTTTATCGTATATTTGCAGCGTCTAAATTTTTATAAATAAACAGAAATCTTAAAAGAATTAGTATATCAAAAAAATAACAAAATCTATGAAAAACTTGAAAC
>JAISUE010000085.1 GCA_031272245.1 Bacteroidales bacterium | reverse complement strand
TGATTATGCTTTTTTGAATTGTAGTGGCTTGAGAGAAATAACCAGTTTGGCGGTAACACCACCAACTATTCCCAATACTTATGTTTTTAATAATGTTTCAAAGAATATTCCTGTTCATGTGCCTTGTGAAAGCGAGGCGGCGTATAAGACTGCATCAGGTTGGAAAGTTTTCACTAATTATACGGATTGTATAAGCAATAGTTTGAATGACATTGCAGAAGTTGCCAGCATCAATCTTTATCCAAATCCTGCCAATGATAAACTTTTCGTTGAGGGTGAAGGGTATGAGCAGATAAAGATTTATGATTTGCTTGGCAAAGTGGTTTTGACGGCAGAGGGAGTAAAAGAAATAGACGTTTTTGTTTTGGCAAAAGGAGTTTATAACGTACAACTACTGTCAAATAAAGGTAATGTTGTTGGAAATAAAAAGATAGTGAAACAGTAATTAATAGTTAATTAAACATAAGAAAAAGAGGTTGTCAGTATTGGCAGCCTCTTTTGTTTATTAGTGATTTTTTTACACAAAAAACTTATTTTGTAATTATCTCGTTTGCAATCTTTACTATTTCATGTATGTTTTGATTTTTCATGCATTTGAAATGCTTTTGAGGACAACATTTGTAACCAAGTTTGCTGCAAGGACGGCATTTCAAATTCGTTACCTCAAAATTGTAAATACTGAAAGTTGCATTATCAGGTTTATATGCACTCATTCCAAATGCAGGTACGGTATTTCCCCAGATGACAATAATGTTTTTTTGCAAAGCGGCTGCAATATGCATCAATCCGGTATCTGCAGTTATAATTAAGGATGCTTTTGAAACAATAGCCGCTGTTTGATTCAAATTAAACACACCACAGGCATTGAAAATTTTTGTTCCAACAGCATTTTCAACCTCTATAGCCTTTCCTCTGTCTGCTTTATCACCCAATAAAACGATTGAAGAATTTATTTCTTTGCATATTTTCACAAGCATATCTTCAGGAATTTGCTTTGTTGCATGCAAAGAACCACAAACAACAGCCACATAATTGTTTGTAAAATTTGAAGGCAGACTGTCAATAGACGCAAAATCATCTTCACATAAAAAATAATCCGATCCCAAACCATCGTTTTTTACATTTAACTTTTTAACAGCTTTAAAATACCTGTCAACAATATGCACGTCAGGCATAATATTTATTTTGAATCTTGTAAGCAGCCATTTGCGTATGTTAAGTTTCGTAAATGTTGAATAATTTTTACGAAGGCTTAAAGATAAAAATATTGAACGTAAATTTTTCTGTAAATCAATTATATGAGAAAATTTTTCTGCTCTTAATTCTTCAATTACTTCACCCGTATGAGTTTTAAATGTATGAATTTTATCCACGTAAGTATTATTTAACAGTATAATAGCATTTCGTTCCTTTGTTAAAACGTGAATTTCTGCGTTCTTTACCTGCTTTTTAATTGTTCTTATCACAGGAGTAATCAGTACAATATCACCGATTGAACTAAAACGTATAATTAAAATTTTCGGCTTGGGAATATCGTCTTCCATAACTTGTTTTTGTTTTTCTCTTTATAATATCTATATTTTATTATATGAAAATATATGCTTGTAAAGTTTTCAAGTTAGCTGTTCATCATAACGAGAAATTCCTCGTTTGTACGTGTTTTTTTCATTAAATCCGAAACAATGTGCATTGATTCTGTTGAAGTCATATCAGCAATATGATTTCTTAATACTAACATACGACTTACTATACTGTCTTCTTGCAGTAGATCATCTCTCCGTGTTGAAGATGCAACTAAATCAATAGCAGGATAAATGCGTTTATTACTTAATTTTCTGTCAAGTTGAAGTTCCATATTACCCGTACCCTTAAATTCTTCAAAAATAACTTCATCCATTCTTGAACCTGTTTCAATCAAAGCCGTAGCAATAATAGTTAGAGAACCACCATTTTCAATGTTACGAGCTGCTCCGAAGAAACGTTTAGGTTTCTGTAATGCATTAGCTTCAACACCACCTGAAAGAACTTTACCTGAAGCAGGTGCAACCGTATTATAAGCCCTTGCAAGTCTTGTAATGGAATCAAGAACTATAACAACATCATGTCCACATTCTGTCATTCTTTTTGCTTTTTCCAAAACAATATTAGCAATTTTAACGTGTCTGTCGGCAGGTTCGTCAAACGTTGAAGCAACTACTTCCGCATTAACAGTACGTTGCATATCTGTTACCTCTTCAGGTCGCTCATCTATTAACAAAACTATCAAATATACATTAGGATGATTTGCAGCAATAGCGTTTGCTATTTCTTTTAATAAAATTGTTTTACCTGTTTTAGGAGGTGCAACAATTAAAGCTCTTTGCCCTTTTCCTATAGGAGTAAATAAATCTATAATTCTTGTTGAAATACTTTCCTGTTTATGTCCGGTTAAACGAAATTTATCCATAGGGAAAAGAGGAGTAAGGTAATCAAAAGGGACTCTGTCTTTAATAACATCTGTAGGACAACCGTTTATCATATTAGCTTTTACTAATGGAAAATATTTTTCTCCATCTTTTGGAGGGCGAATCGTCCCCATAACAGTGTCACCTGTTTTCAAACCAAAGAGTTTGATTTGTGATTGTGAAACATAAATATCGTCAGGAGAGGTTAAATAATTATAATCAGCCGAACGTAAAAAGCCATATCCTTCAGGCATTATCTCCAAAACACCTTCATTTTCAATTAAACCATCTATTTCAAAATTAAATGTTGGCTTTGGAGGTTGAGGAGGCTTGGTTTTTTGATTAGCATTTTGAATCTGTTTGTTATTGTTTTGATTATTATGTTTATCTGATTCTGTCAAAACGTTTGTGTTTTGCATATCAGACTGTTTATTATCTACATAAATTTCATGATTATCATTTACAGGTGTTTCATCGTTAATTAACATTTCCAAAGCTAAATTATCTGCAAATTCAGGAAAAACAACATCTTGCAGTTGCGATTTAATAGCAGTTTCTCTATCTACAGCAGGGCTTTTGTCGTTAGCAGATATTATTTCTTGATTTTTTACGGATTTTTCTTTATCTTTTAAAGTATTTTTCCCTACATTTTGAGATAATTTCTTTGTTTTTGTGATTGTATTTTCTTCTGTATTTTTATTAGATGAATTGTTATCGGCAGAAGTTTCAGCAGATTTTGTTTTTTTAGTACGTCCTCGTTGATTAATAAATGAGGATGTAAAACTTAATTCTTCTTCTGTTTTAGTATCATTAGACCTTTTTCCATTAGATGTATCACCATTTGAGGTACTTTCTTTAATGGTTGGATTTGTATCTGCAGCAGATTTTGTTTTTATTTTTGTTCTGCGAGGCTTTTGATTCGTCTCAACTATGGGATTAGTAGTTGGATTTGCTGCTTGAAAATCAAGAATTCTATAAATAAGATCCTGTTTATCAAGCTTACTTATTTTTGTTAAGTTAAATCCCTTTGCTATTCCTTTAAGCTCGTCAAGAGATTTTTGTTCTAATTGTGTTTTATTATACATACTAAATATGTGTGATTTAATTTAGATTTATTCAGAATTTAATTTGAATCTTACATTTGTAGAAAGGGTTATTTTAATATTAGTTTGTCTACAATGCAAGTGAAATTTGAGATTGCAAAGGTAATACTTTTTTTTTAATAAACAAATATTTGGATAATTTCTGAAAAAAATATATTAATAATTACAGTGTATATGCAAATATGGTAACAGTTAATATATAACTAATATATAACGATTTCATATAGCGTTATTCTATACAAAACAATAATTTTTATACTTTTGCGAATCTAACAATTAGTAAAAGATATATTTAACAATGAAAAATATAATAGAGAAAGAGTTAGCTGTTTTAGAGCAAATTGATATTAAAAATTCTGAAGAAATTGAACAAATTAGGATAAAATATTTGGGGAAAAAGGGTATTTTAAGCGATTTATTTGCTCAATTCAAAAACGTTCCAAATGAACAGAAGAGAGAGATGGGGTTATTGCTTAACGATTTTAAAACAAGAGTTGAAAATAAAATAGCAATGTTAAAAGAGAACATGGAAAATGTAGATTCAAAGTCAGTAGATTTTGACGATTTGACAAAACCTGCTACATTATTTACTTTGGGTTCTCGTCATCCGTTAAGCATTGTCAGAAATGAAATTATAGAGATTTTCTCTCATATAGGATATTCTGTTGCAGAAGGACCTGAGATTGAAGATGATAGACATGTATTTTCTGCTTTGAATTTTCCACCTGAACATCCGGCAAGAGATATGCAGGACACTTTTTTCATTGAAAATCGTACAGACAACAATCATGCTGTTTTGAGAACTCATACGTCTTCTGTGCAAGTAAGGGTGATGGAAAGGCAAAAACCACCTATTCGTATTGTAGCACCGGGCAGAGTTTTTAGAAATGAAGCTATTTCGGCACGCGCCCATTGTATTTTTCATCAGATAGAAGGACTATATATAGATAAAAATGTTTCTTTTGCTGATTTGAAACAAAGTCTTTTATATTTTGCTAAAGAAATGTTTGGTGAACAAACGCAGATACGTTTGCGACCATCTTATTTTCCTTTCACTGAACCTTCGGCAGAAATGGATGTATCCTGTAATCTTTGCGGAGGTAAAGGATGTAATATATGTAAAGGGACAGGATGGTTGGAAATAATGGGTTGTGGAATGATTGATCCTAATGTTTTGGAAGCCTCGGGAATAGACAGTAAAGTTTATAGTGGATTTGCTTTTGGAATGGGTATTGAAAGGATTGCAATGTTGAAATATGACATTAAAGATTTGCGACTTTATTTTGAAAACGATTTACGCTTTTTAAAGCAGTTTTCTTCTGCATTTTGATATGATAAGAGCAGGTATAATGAGTGATTCTCATGGTACGTTACCAAAGCAGGTTTATACTTTTTTTGAAGATGTTGATGTTATTCTGCATGCCGGCGATATTGGAAGTGCTGATGTGTTGTTGGAGTTGCAGAATTTCAAAAAAACAATAGCAGTAACAGGTAATATAGATGCCGAATATGAATTTCCAAGATTGCAAAAAACTATTGTTTTTAACATAGAACAGGTAAAAGTGATTCTAACTCATATTGGAGGGTATCCGAATCATTATCCATACGATTTAAAACATTTTCTTCAGAATGAAAAACCCAATCTTTTCATTTGTGGTCATTCTCATATTTGTAAAATAATCTTTGATGAAGAATTAAATTTTTTGCATATCAATCCGGGTGCTTGTGGTAAAAGTGGAATGCATACAAAATGTACATTAATTAAACTTGATATTGAGGGTAAGGAAATGAAAAATCTTGACTTGTTGGAATACAATAAATACTAATTTTTATATTTTCGGCGTATTATTTGTAAAATTTTCAAACAATAATGATAAGGAAAAACATAATTTTAATATCCTGCTTGGTAATGAATTTTGTTGTTCATGCTCAATTTCTTAATAATTCTGAAATAGGAATTATGATGGGAGGAGCTAATTATACAGGCGACATAAATAATTCGCTTGCAGGAGCAGGGTCAAAGTTTATGAATCAGTTTGAAACAAGTTTTGATTTTTACAATGTTACTTTTATGGCTGGATTTATCTATCGTTATAATGTTTCCAATCGATGGGCTGTGAGAGGTAATATCCTGTTTTCTAAACTTTGGGGAGACGACATTCATTTTGATAATCCGCGTAATCTTAATTTTTCTACATGGTGCAATGAAATATCCTTCGTTATGGAATTTAATTTTTTAGATTATAAGGCAGGCAGTAATAAATATCGCTTTTCTCCTTATATGTTTGCAGGACTTGCTTTTTTTTATATGAATCCCAAAACTGAAATATTAAATCCTAAAACTCAAGAGTTGGAAGAGGTTGTTTTAAGGGATTTACACACAGAAGGTCAGGGTTTATCGGATTATTCTACACCTTATTCCAATATTCAGTTAGCAATACCGTTTGGTTTGGGTATAAAATGGAGTTTAAGTAAATATATCTCCATAGGATTTGAATATGGCTGGCGTAAAACATTTACGGATTACCTTGACGATATAAGTACATATTACGTTGATAATAATGATCTGCAAAATATGGCTGGCACTTTAACTGCTGCAGCAGCTGACCGAACACACGAAATACAGCCTAATTTTTACCATAAAGGTGGAGAAATGCGAGGTAATCCTGAAACAAAAGACTGGTATAATTTCTTTGGTATGACATTTACCGTTAAATTGCCAACACCGCAACACTGTGATACTTATAAAAGCAGATAAACATTAAAAAAATAAGATTTTTCTTTTAATATTTCTTTGTTTTTTCTCATTAAAGTTTTGTTAATTCATTATGCTTTTGCTGATATATTTATGCAAAACACAGTTATTTTTCTCTGTTTGTCGGTATCAAAAAAAATGGGAGAAAGCCATCAGATACTTTCTCCCATTAAAATAGCATTTAATCTATCCGTTTGTTTTTATTATGCATCGCAATGATGCTTGCTTTTTACAACCTTTTCACGTTTTCTGTATAACTTCACAGAGACATAAGCTACGCCCAGTGCAAACAAAACGGAAGTACCTGGTTCTATAGGAGCAGATTCTTCATCATGGTTGCCCGCTCCGCCATCGTCCGGACGTCCGCCCGGTATCGGCTGAGCAAAGGTCGCCGTTAAACTCATCGTCAATAAAATCGCTGCAATTATTATTCTTTTTTTCATTTCTTTACCCTCCTATTTTGTTATCACGAATTTGATTGTCTTTGAGCCGCTTTAGGAGTTTTTTGTATCTTTGCACTAATGAAACATATTAACAGTACTTTAATCTTGTATATTTTTATTATCTTATGAGCCGACAAACAATTTATTTTTTATTCGGTATTGTAGTTTTTTTT
>JAISUE010000036.1 GCA_031272245.1 Bacteroidales bacterium | reverse complement strand
TGCAAACGAGTTTTTAGACTTTGCAAACGCGTTTTCAACCCTTACAAGCGATGTGTTTGAACCTGCAAACGCGTTTTCAAACTTTGCAAATGAGTTTTCAAACCTTGCAAACGAGTTTTCAAGCCGTGCAAACGCGTTTTCAAATCGTGCAAAGAATGTTTTTTGACCTTCTACAAATTTGGAAACTTCTTCAACGAATATTTTCACTCGTCCAACCGAGGTTGCACGGTTTCCAACCGAGGTTGCACGGACGGCAATAATTGTTTTTAAGTGATTGAAAATGATAGTTTAAGAGTAAAAATCGCTGTTTAAGTCTGCAAAAATCATTTCTGTCTATTATGCCCATTTTTACAAATTTACTACTTATCGTTTTTATATCAATATATTTTAGCAGTAAAATTTCATTTAGAAATATGGTATAAATACAATATTACAGAAGATAAATAAACTAATTAGGAAAATTATAATTGAATAAATTATTTTTGGAAATATAATTCCTATGTGAAAATCCAACCGTTAGATAATAAAATATTGAACATATAAGTTGTCCAAATGACATTTATTGTAAAATTAATACAAATTATTGTTTTGTATAACCAATGTTGATAAAAATCTGCAAAAAGCCATAAACCCATAAACAATAATAAAATCAATCCTCCAAGATATGCAAAGCCAAAATTACCATACGAAATTATGTAAAACAAAAATAATATAGAAAAAATAAATATTAAAAAGCCTGTCAGTCTATATTTTGGTGTAATATTGATGTATTTTTTATTGGAAAGTATAAGAAAAATAAAGAAATAAGGTGTTGCTAATACATAACGGCTTAATCCATTCAAACAACCGTGTTGAAAAAACATAACTCCTAAAAACGCCGCAATACAACAAAAAATAGAAACAACCAAAAGATAATCCTGCTTGTTACCGGAATTTAAATTAAACAGAGATACAGATTTGTATTTCAATATTTTAAAATGATAAAGTAATACAACAATAAGATAAAAAATCAACATCAAGCACAATATTAAAGTTGGCAAATTCATTCCAAAACTTTCATGCGACCAGTCATTTATATTGCGTAAATCCGGGAAAGATAAATAATGTCTCCAATAAGATTGGGCATGTGTAAAGCCAAAAAATGATTTACTGCCATATAATAACTGTATTATGCTCACAAGTACTGTTCCAATTATTAAAGGTAAAGATGAAAATGTAAAACGTTTAAGACTTAATAAAAAATTGTGATGTTGTATGAGAAATAGTATTTCGGTTGCAAAAAGAGCCGGCAAAATAAGTGCAAAAGAGTTTCTTGTCATTGCAAGCAATATCATCGCAATGAAATAAAGCCAATAATGATTTTTCAAAAATCCATAAATTACAAGCGAACCACAAAGAAAAAATGTTGCTTCTGTATATGGAATGATAAAAATAACAATCATAGGTAGAGAAAAGATAAAGTAAAAAATTTTATTCATTTTAAAAATACTCGCAAAAATTATAAGCCCTATGCAAAACATCAGAAAGTTTAAACAGCATATACCAACAGGTGAAAGAGTAGTCAAATGCCATATAAATGGAAACAATGGAAAAAAAGCTTCTGAATGTTCCCATTGTTTGAGAACATATCCATATTTACTTATATTGTGATACCAAACCACATCCCAATGAAGAATATTTTCATTTGTGATTTCAAGGTATGAAATTTTTGCATTATATCTTTCGTCACCATTGGATATGTAATTTGAACTTATTTTACCAAGTGTATGTTGATATATTTCATTATTTTGCATCAGTTTAAATACTCCAAAACAAGACGCAAAAAATATAAAAGCGATAATTATTATTTTATAAATATGTTTCATACCTTTTTGAGAGTTGATTTAACGTTAATTTTGCAAATGTAGTAATAAAATTTAACAGGTAATCTTTATTTGTTCTAATTACCACCTGATCTCATTCTCTACATAATAAATCATAAAATATCATATAAATTATGAAATAGGTGTTTCTAAATTTGAGGGATATTTGATAAAACGAAATAAAAGTATTTAATATTTGATTATAGTGTTTTAGTTTGAATGTTATAATTACAATAATTTATGTGAATATGAAATAAAATTGTAGAAACTTAGAATTTGATTTTGATAAAGCTTTAATAATAATTATCAATTAGTAAAATTGGTAGTAAAAATAATAAAAACAGTAGAATTTTACTGTTTTTAACGGTATAAAAGTAGTATTTATGTGAATAATTTAATTGTTGATTTATAGTGTATTAGCGTGTTTTTATTTTTTAATAATTTATTTTTTATATCTAAATGTTTGTAGTTTCAAAAAAAAGTTGTACTTTTGCAACTTGAAAAATACGATGTCTTGTGCATTAGCAGGAAAGTTTAAGTCAATTACTACGACAAAAACGAGGGTTGCATGCTAAACAAGATTTATTTCATAATTATTGGCTGTAATTTTGAAACGTTGTAAATTTCATAATAAACATAATTTATATAATAACGGGATTTTGAAGATGATTAGAAAAATTTTGTTTTAAAAATAATTGTTATTATGTAGGTAAAATTTTGTTGATTAAAAAAAAAGTTGTACTTTTGCAGCCCGATTTTTCGGAATTTTAAAATAATAAATAGAATAAAAAGCGTAATATAATTAGATATGCCAACAATTCAACAGTTAGTCCGCAAGGGACGTACAAAGTTAGAATACAAAAGTAAATCACCCGCATTGGATTCATGTCCACAACGCAGAGGTGTTTGCACAAGGGTTTATACTACTACTCCTAAAAAGCCAAATTCGGCTATGAGAAAGGTTGCTCGTGTTAAACTGACGAATCAAAAGGAAGTTAATGCATATATACCGGGAGAAGGTCATAACTTGCAGGAGCATTCTATAGTAATGATAAGAGGTGGTCGTGTTAAAGATTTACCAGGTGTTCGTTATCACATCATTCGTGGTGCTTTAGATACTGCTGGAGTTGATGGAAGAAAACAACGCCGTTCAAAATATGGAGCTAAAAAACCAAAAGATGCTAAAAAATAATTAAAGAGTAAGGTAAGATGAGAAAAGCAAAACCAAAAAAGAGAATAATTCTTCCAGACCCTAAGTTTAATGATACTTTGGTTACAAAGTTTGTAAATAATATAATGTTAAAGGGTAAAAAAACTATAGCATATAATATATTTTATAATGCTATTGAAATCGTATCAGACAAATCAAATGAAAATGGTTTAGATGTATGGAAGAAGGCATTGGCAAATGTAACTCCTAATGTTGAAGTTCGTTCCCGTCGTATAGGAGGTGCTACATTTCAAATCCCGATGGAAATACGTCCCAATAGAAAACAGTCGATGGGAATGAAAAATCTCATTCTTTTTGCTCGCAAACGTAATGAGAAGTCAATGGCTCAACGCTTGGCAGGAGAAATTTTACAGGCATTTAAGGAAGAAGGAGCAGCCTTTAAGAAAAAAGAAGATATTCATAGAATGGCTGAAGCAAATAAAGCGTTTTCACATTTTAGATTTTAATTGAAGAAAAAATAGAATATGTCGGATTTACACTTTACAAGAAATATAGGAATTATGGCTCACATAGACGCAGGTAAGACTACAACAACGGAGCGTATTCTATATTATACAGGTAAAAACTATAAGATTGGTGAAGTACATGAAGGTGCTGCCACTATGGACTGGATGGCTCAAGAGCAGGAAAGAGGTATAACTATTACTTCTGCTGCAACGACAGTATTTTGGGATTATAAAGATAATAAATATAAAATAAACATAATTGATACTCCAGGTCACGTTGATTTTACTGTTGAAGTAGAACGTTCTTTACGTGTATTAGATGGTGCTGTAGCTTTGTTCTGTGCTGTTGGTGGGGTTGAACCTCAAAGCGAAACAGTATGGCGTCAGGCAGATAAATACAATGTACCACGTATTGCTTTTGTAAATAAGATGGATAGAGCTGGAGCTGATTATTTTAATGTTTTAAAGCAAATAAAAGAGCGACTTGGAGCAAATCCTATTCCTTTACAAGTGCCAATAGGACAAGAGGATATGTTTAAAGGTGTTATTGATTTGATTACTAATAAGGCATTAATGTATGATGAGGAATCTAATGGTATGAAAATGTATGAGATTCCGATGCCTGATGATTTAAAAGAGATAGCAGCAATTTATAGGAAAAAGTTGATAGAAGGTGTAGCTGAGGAAGATGATGAATTATTGATGCGTTATATGGATGATGAAAATAGTATAACCGAAGAGGAAATGATTTATCAAATACGTAAAGCTACTTGTGAAATGAGAATCACCCCTGTATTATGTGGTTCCTCTTTTAAGAATAAAGGTGTACAAAATTTAATTGATGCTGTTTGTTCTTTTTTACCTAGTCCTATTGATGTACCTGAAATAGAGGGTATTGATCCTAAAACTGAACAAGTAATAACGCGTAAAATTGATGCAAAAGCACCTTTTGCAGCTTTGGCATTTAAAATAGCAACAGATCCTTATGTAGGTCGCATATGTTTTTTCCGTGTTTATTCAGGTACTTTAAATGCAGGTTCTTATGTATTTAATACTGCAACGGGTAAAAAAGAACGTATTTCACGTATAATGCAAATGCATGCAAATAAACAAAATCCACTTGACAAAATAGAAGCGGGGGATATTGGTGCAGCGGTTGGTTTTAAGGAAATAAAAACGGGTAATACTCTTTGTGACGAAAATTATCCTATAGTATTAGAGTCTATGTCTTTCCCAGAACCTGTGATTTCTATAGCAATAGAGCCAACAAAACAAGCAGATTTGGATAAGTTCAATAATGCTTTAATTAAATTGGCAGAAGAAGATCCAACTTTGCAAATATCAACAGATGAGAATTCAGCTCAAACAATTATGAAAGGAATGGGAGAATTGCATTTGGATATTATAATGGATAGAATGCGACGTGAGTTTAATGTTGAGTGTAATCAAGGAGCACCTCAAGTTGCATACAAGGAGGCTATAACTGCATTATGTGAGCATAGAGAGGTTTACAAGAAGCAGACAGGTGGTAGAGGAAAATTTGCAGATATTATATTTACACTTTCTCCTGCAGACGAAGGAGTAAAAGGTTTACAATTTATTAATGAAGTAAAGGGTGGGAATATTCCAAAGGAATTTATACCGTCTATAGAAAAAGGTTTTAAACAAGCAATGCAAAATGGTGTGTTAGCAGGTTTTCCATTGGAAAGTATGAAAATAGTGTTAAAAGATGGTTCATTTCATCCTGTTGATTCTGATGCCTTGAGTTTTGAATTATGTGCTAAGATTGCTTTTAAAGAAGCCGCACTTAAAGCTAAGTCTGTTTTATTAGAACCAATAATGTCTGTAGAGGTAACAACACCAGATGCTTATTTGGGAGATGTAACAGGAGACTTAAATCGTAGACGTGCAATTTTAGAGAGTATTACGGCTAAGATTGGGGTGCAGGCGGTTCGTGCTAAAGTGCCTTTGGCTCAAATGTTTGGTTATGTAACTTCATTGAGAACAATTACATCTGGAAGAGCAAATTCTACTATGGAATTTTCTCATTATGCTGAAGCTCCTAAAGATGTTATGGAGGCTGTATTAAAGAAATAATTATAATAATATAAATATAAAGTTGTGGAACAAAGAATAAGAATAAAGTTAAAATCATATGATCATAATTTGGTAGATAAATCTGCTGAAAAGATTGTAAAGACAGTAAAGCTTGCAGGTGCTACGGTTAATGGTCCTATTCCATTACCAACAAACAAAAAGATTTTTACGGTAAATCGCTCCACTTTTGTTAATAAAAAATCAAGAGAACAATTTGAATGGAGTTCTTATAAGAGACTATTAGATATTTATAGTTCATCTTCAAAAACAATAGATGCTCTTATGAAATTAGAACTGCCAAGTGGTGTTGAAGTAGAAATAAAAGTTTAATATACATATAATAATTAAGTTATTCAGCCGCTATTTTTAGATAAGCTGATAAATAAAAAATAAAAAAAGAAATGTCAGGATTATTAGGTAAAAAAATTGGAATGACTAGCATCTATGATGACTCAGGAAAACAACAGCCATGCACTATTATTGAAGCTGGACCTTGTGTTGTTACACAAGTAAAAACTCCTGAAAAAGATGGATATAGTTCTATTCAATTAGCCTTTGAAAATAGGAAAGAAAAAAAATGCACAAAACCAATGAAAGGGCATTTTGACAAGGCAAAAACTATACCTAAAAGGTATGTTATGGAGTTTTCTCGTTTTGAAGAAGGAGAAAGGAAACAATTTGGAGAACTTTTAACTTGTAATGTTTTCACTGAAGGAGAGTATGTGGATATTGTAGGTATTTCAAAGGGAAAAGGATTTCAAGGTGTTGTTAAACGGCATGGTTTTAGTGGTGTAGGAGATAAAACACATGGACAGCATGATAGGTTAAGAGCTCCTGGCTCAGTTGGAGCATCATCTTATCCATCACGTTTATTTAAGGGTTTACGAATGGCAGGTCGTATGGGTGGTTGCAGAGTGAAAATACAAAATCTTCAAATATTAAAAATAATTGAAGACAAAAATTTAGTTTTAGTAAAGGGTTCGGTTCCCGGAGCAAAAGGAAGTATATTAAAGATTGAGAGATGGAGTTAAAAGTATATAATATAAATGGAATAGATAGTACAAAAACTATCATAGTTAATGATGCTTTGTTTTCAACAGAACCTAATGATCATGTTATTTGGTTAGATGTTAAGCAATATTTGGCAAATAATAGACAAGGTACGCATAAATCTAAAGAACGTTCAGAAATTTCAGGTTCAACGAGAAAGTTGAAAAAACAAAAGGGTTCTGGTGCTGCAAGATATGGAGATATTAACAGTCCTGTTATGATAGGTGGTGGTAGGGTGTTTGGACCTAAACCAAAAGATTATTCTTTTAAATTAAATAAAAAAGTTAAAAAATTAGCACGTCTTTCAGCACTTTTTTATAAATATAAAGAAGAAAATATTGTGATTGTAGAAGATTTTAGTTTTGAAATACCTAAAACTAAAAATATGATAAAAGTAATGGCTGATTTAAAGATAGAAAATAAAAAAGCATTATTTGTTATGAATAATAATCCTATTGTTTTTTTATCGGCTAATAATTTGAAAAATGTAAGTGTATCTAATGTAGAAACATTAAATACTTATGATATATTAAATGCAAATAAATTAGTCATTACGGAAACTGCAGTTAAGGAATTAGAAAAATTGTTAGTTAATTTATAGAGTAGTAATAAATTTAATAGTAAAATAAAATGAATATCATTATAAAGCCGATTATTACGGAGAAAATGACAAAAATGACAGAAAAATTTCCAAATCGTTTAGGTTTCATTGTAAATAAGCGAGCTAATAAAATAGAAATAAAGAAAGAAATAGAGTTGTTATACGGTGTTAGAGTTGATAAAGTCAATACGATTCTTTATGAAGGAAAAAATAAAACAAAATATACTAAAGCTGGTTTTATAAATGGTAAAACAAATTCTTTCAAAAAAGCTATAGTAGAATTAGCCAAAGGTGATACAATAGATTTTTTTAGCAATATTTAATATATATAGAGATGGCTTTAAAAAAAATGAAACCGACTACACCAGGGCAACGTTTTAAAGTTGCTAGTACATTTGAGGAAATAACAGCTTCAAAACCAGAAAAAAGTTTGGTGTGTGGAATAAAAAAATCTGGTGGTAGAAATAATCAAGGAAAAATGACTATGCGATATATTGGAGGTGGTCATAAAAAAATGTACCGTTTTATTGATTTTAATCGCAATAAGGATAATATAACTGCTGTGGTTAAAACCATAGAATACGATCCTAATAGAACAGCACGTATAGCATTAGTTTGTTATGCGGATGGAGAAAAAAGATATATTCTTGCTCCACATGGTTTGACTGTTGGGCAAAAGATTATTTCAGGTTCAGGATATGCACCAGAAATAGGAAATACATTATTATTAAGTGAAATTCCTTTTGGAACAATTATTCATAATTTAGAATTAAATCCTGGACAAGGAGCAAAATTTGTTCGTAGTGCAGGTTCTTATGCCCAATTAATGTCTAGAGATGGAAAGTATGCTATTGTTAAAATGCCTTCAGGCGAAACCCGTATGATACTTCAAACTTGTAGAGCAACAATAGGTATGGTATCAAATGTGGAACATAATCTTGAGATATCTGGCAAAGCAGGACGTTCCCGTTGGTTGGGCAGGAGACCACGGACAAGAGGTGTTGTTATGAATCCAGTTGATCACCCTATGGGAGGCGGTGAAGGAAGAGCAACGGGTGGACATCCGAGGTCTAGAAAAGGTATATCAGCTAAGGGATATAAAACAAGAATACCAAATAAATATTCAGATAAGTATATAATAGAAAGACGTAAAAAATAAATATAAGATATGAGTCGTTCATTAAAAAAAGGACCCTACATCCATTATAAATTAGAAAAGAAAATTTTGTCTAATCAATTGCAAAATAAGAAAGTTACAATAAAGACATGGTCAAGATCTTCTATGATTTCGCCTGATTTTGTTGGATTGACAATAGCAGTTCATAACGGAAATAAGTTTATACCTGTATATATAACGGAAAATATGGTAGGGCATAAATTGGGTGAATTTGCACCAACTAGAATATTTCGTGGTCATGCAGGACAGAAAGATAAAGGTAAAAAGTAATAAATATTAGGTAAAATGGGAGCAAGAAAACGTATCGTTGCTGAAGCACGAAAAGAAACAAAAAAATATCTTTATATGGCAAAGTTGATTAATAATTCATCTTCACCTCGTAAAGCGAGATTAATAGCGGATGCAATAAGAGGCTTAGATGTTGATAAAGCCTTGGCTATCTTACAGTATAGTCAAAAAGAATCTGCATTTAAATTTCATAAATTATTACTTTCTGCTATTACAAATTGGCAATCAAAAAATGAAGGAAAACGAATAGAAGATAGTAGTCTATATGTGAAAAATATTTTTGTAGATGGTGGTAGTCAAATGAAAAGAATGCGAACAGCACCTCAGGGAAGAGGTTATAGAATAAGAAAAAGGACAAATCATGTTACTATGATATTAGGAACTAAAGTAGATAAAAATTAGTCATCAATCTGTAAAAATAAAAATAAATGGGACAAAAAACAAATCCAATAGGTAATAGGTTAGGTATCATTAGAGGATGGGATTCTAATTGGTATGGAGGCAAAAGTTTTGGCGATAAGTTAATTGAAGATAATAAAATTAGAAAGTATATTAATGCTCGTTTAATTAATGCAGGAATATCTAATATATATATTGAAAGAACTTTAAAGTTTGTAACTGTTACTATTAACACCGCAAAGCCAGGTCTGATTATAGGGCGTGGAGGTCAAGAGGTTGATAAGTTAAAGGAAGAGTTAAAAAAACTTACTGATAAGGACATTCAAATAAATATATTTGAAATCAAGCGACCAGAATTAGATGCGACTTTAGTTGCTAATTCTGTAGCAAAACAAATAGAAGGTAGAATTTCTTATAGAAGAGCTATTAAAAATGCTATTACATCAACAATTAGAGTTGGAGCAGAAGGCATTAAAATTTCTATTTCAGGTCGTATTGGTGGTGCAGAAATGGCGAGAAGAGAACATTATAAGGAAGGACGAACGCCTCTTCATACACTGAGAGCAGATATAGATTATGCTCATGATGAAGCTCATACTACTTATGGAAGAATAGGTATAAAGGTATGGATATGTAAGGGTTTAGTATATGATAAGAGAGAAATAGTATCTACAAATACTTTAGGAGGCGTTAAAGATGGAAGAATGCCTCGTATAACGACTCCTCGTTTAAAAAAGAAAAAGATTAATAACTAAAAATAAAACCGTATATGTTACAACCAAAAAAAACAAAGTATAGGAAACAACAAAAAGGTAAAATAAAAGGGGTCGCTTATAGAGGTCATGAGCTTGCTTTTGGGAGTTTTGGAATAAAGTCGTTAGAGACATGTTTTATAACAGGACGTCAAATTGAAGCAGCACGTCAAGCTGTAACGCGGTATATGAAACGTGAAGGACAAATATGGATACGAATTTTTCCAGATAAGCCTATCACTAAAAAGCCAAATGAAGTGCGTATGGGTAAAGGTAAGGGGACACCAGAATATTTTGTAGCTAGAGTTATGCCTGGAACAATGTTATTTGAGGCAGAAGGTGTTTCATTGGAAATAGCAAAGGAAGCTATGCGTTTGGCGGCACAAAAATTGCCAGTAATAACAAAATTTGTAGTTAGAAGAGATTATATAGAATAGGTGTGATAATATGAAAACTAAAGAATTGAAAGAACTCTCTAATATAGAGTTGCAAGAAAAATTAGAAATAGAAATGACGCGTTTGGTTAAGTTAAGAATTAATCATGCTGTATCTCCTTTAGAAAATACAAATGTTTTAAAAAATACACGTAAAGATATTGCAAGAATTAATACAGAATTAAAATTTCGTATATTAAATTCTACAGATAAACTTAAATAATTATAGTGCTATATGGAAAGGAATTTAAGAAAAGAAAGAATAGGAATAGTCGTTAGTGATAAGATGAATAAGACTATTACAGTATTGACAGAAAGAAAAGTTAAGCATCATAAATATGGAAAATTTGTAAAAAAAAGTACGAAATTTATGACGCATGACGAAAAAGATGAAGCAGCAATAGGTGACACCGTACGCATAATGGAAACAAGACCATTAAGTAAAAATAAATGTTGGAGATTGGTTGAAATAATAGAAAGAGCTAAGTAATATGATACAACAAGAAACAAGATTAGTTGTTGCAGACAATAGTGGAGCGAAGAATGTTCTTTGCATTAGAGTACTTGGAGGAACTAAAAGAAGATATGCTTCTATTGGAGATAAAATAATAGTTGCTGTAAAAGATTCTGTATCGTCAGGAAATATAAAAAAAGGTACTGTTTCTAAAGCTGTTGTTGTTAGAACAAAAAAAGAAGTAAGAAGACAAGATGGTTCTTATATTCGTTTTGATGATAATGCATGTGTGTTATTAACTGCAAATGATGAATTAAGAGGGACACGTATTTTTGGACCTGTGGCAAGAGAATTGCGTGATAAACAATTTATGAAAATTGTTTCTTTAGCCCCTGAAGTATTATAATTGAATAAAAAGAAAAAAGATATGAAATTGCATGTAAAAAAAGGAGATACTGTTAAAGTAATAGCAGGAAATTCTAAAGGAAATACAGGTAAAGTGCTTTTAGTATATCCAGATAAAAATAGGGCAATAGTGGAGGGTTTAAATAAGGTAAAAAAACACCAAAAACCTCAAGCAAAAAATACACAAGGTGGTATTATTGAGAAAGAATCGCCTATTCATATTTCCAATTTAATGCTTATTGATACAAAAGGCAATGTAACAAGAATTGGTAGAAAAGTTGATATTAAGACAAAAAAATTAGTTAGATATTCTAAAAAATCAGGGGAGGTAATTAAGTAATGGAATATACGCCGAGATTAAAGCAAAAATATAAAGAAGAAATAATAATTTCTTTAACTAAAGAGTTTGGTTATACTACAGTTATGCAAGTTCCAAGATTGCTTAAAATATCTTTGAATCAAGGTTTAGGAAAAATTGCAATTGCTGATAAAAAAGTTATTGATAAAGGGATAGAAGAAATGACATTAATTGCTGGTCAAAAAGCCGTTGCAACTAAATCAAAAAAAGATATATCTAATTTTAAATTACGAAAAGGAATGCCTATAGGAGTACGTGTTACTTTAAGAGGAAATAAAATGTATGAATTTTTTGATAGATTGATTTCCGCTGCTGTTCCAAGAATACGTGATTTTAGAGGTATAAGTGATAAAGGTTTTGACGGTAGGGGTAATTTTACTTTTGGTATAACTGAACAAATTATATTTCCAGAAATAGATATAGATAAAATTAATCATATTCAAGGTATGGATGTGACTTTTGTTACTTCAGCTAAAACAGATAAAGAGGCTTTTGCCTTGCTGAAAGCATTAGGTTTTCCTTTTAAAACTCAAAATAATTAAAAATATGGCTAAAGAATCAATTAAAGCAAGAGAAATCAAACGAGAGAGAATGGTAATAAAATATGCTGCAAAGCGTCAAGCATTATTGGATGCAAAAGATTATGATGCACTTCAAAAGTTACCCAAAAATGCTTCACCTGTTAGGTTGCATAATAGATGTCAATTAACAGGACGTCCTAAGGGATATATGAGACAATTTGGTATTTCTCGTATTAATTTTAGAGAAATGGCTTTAGCAGGCTTAATACCTGGTGTAAAAAAGGCAAGTTGGTAATTATAAGTAAAATAAGAAAAATATGTTAACAGATCCAATCGCAGATTATTTGACACGTATAAGGAATGCTTCATTAGCAAAGCATAAAATTGTAGAAATGCCTGCATCAAATATAAAAAAGGAAATGACTAAAATATTATTTGACAAAGGTTATATTTTGAATTATAAATTTGAAGAAAATATTTTTCCTCAGTCTATAAAAATAGCTCTTAAATATCATCCATTAACTAATGAACCTGCAATAACTACATTGCAAAGGATAAGTAGTCCTGGATTAAGAAAATACGTTAGTGCTTCAAAAATGCCAAGGGTTTTAAATGGTTTAGGCATAGCAATTATTTCAACATCAAAAGGGCTTATGACTGATAAGGAAGCAAGATATTTAAATATAGGTGGTGAAATTATTTGTTATATTAGTTAAAATAAAAAGAGGAGATTATAATAGATGTCAAGAATAGGAAAATTACCAATAAATATTCCTCAAGGAGTAGAGGTTTCTATATCAGATAATAATGTTCTTACAGTAAGAGGGCCTATTGGTACTTTAATGCAAAATGTTGATGCATCAATATTGATAAAGATAGAAGGTGGTGTGTTGACTTTAAGTAGATCTTCCGAGCAAAAGCGTCATAAAGCTTTACATGGTTTGTATCGTGCATTGATTGCAAATATGGTAAAGGGAGTATCAGAGGGTTTTAAGACTGTGCAGGAAGTAATAGGAGTTGGTTATAAAGCTCAGGCTAATGGACAAATTTTGGAATTATCGTTAGGTTATTCACATAACATATATTTAGAATTACCAAAAGAAATAAAATTGGCAACTATAACGGAAAAGGGAAAAAATCCTTTAATTATAATGACTAGTTATGATAAGCAGTTGTTAGGACAAGTGGCTGCTAAAATTCGTTCTTTGCGTAAGCCTGAACCATATAAAGGTAAGGGTATTCGTTTTCAAGGTGAAATTATACGAAAAAAAGCAGGTAAAGCTGCTGCTAAATAATTAGAAAAGAATAAAAAATGGCAACTAAGAGAGATATAAGAAGATTTAAATTAAAGATGGTTATCCGTAAAAAAATAAATGGAACATCTGAAAAACCTCGTTTAAGTGTTTTTAAAAGTAATAAAGAAATTTATGTACAAATAATAGACGATGTAAAAAAGATAACACTTGTTTCAGCATCTTCAATAGAAAAAACTTTTGTTAAAAATGGAAATAAGACAGATGTTGCTGTCTCTGTAGGTAAATTGATAGCAGAAAGAGCAAAATGTATAGGTGTAGATACTGTTGTTTTTGATAGAAATGGTTATTTGTATCATGGAAGAATTAAGTCATTAGCAGATGCTGTTAGAGATGGCGGTTTAAAATTCTAAAAATTATGGCAAAAATGAATATACAAAGGGTAAAATCAAGTGAAATAGAATTTAAAGATAAACTTGTTCATGTAAATAGGGTTACGAAAGTAACGAAAGGTGGTAGAACTTTCAGTTTTGCGGCAATTGTAGTTGTTGGTAATGAAAATGGTGTTGTAGGTTATGGTTTGGGAAAAGCAAAAGAAGTTACTGCAGCAATTTCAAAAGGAATAGATGATGCAAAAAAGAATTTAATACGTGTGCCTGTCTTAAAAGGTACAGTCCCACATGAACAGATAGGAAAATATAGTGGTGCAAAAGTATTTTTGAAACCAGCAGCTCCTGGTACAGGGGTTATAGCTGGTGGTGCTATGCGTGCTGTATTAGAAAGTGTTGGTGTAAAAGATGTGTTAGCAAAATCAAAAGGTTCTTCAAATCCACATAGTGTTGTAAAAGCAACTATAGACGCATTGATGCGTTTGAAAGACCCTTATACTGTTGCTAAATTACGAAATTTAGAAATTGATAGAGTGTTTAATGGATAAAAGTAAGAATAAATGAAAATAAAAGTAACACAGATAAAAAGTGGGATAGGGCATTCATTGCGACAAAAAGAAATTTTGGCTACGTTGGGTTTGCATAAAATTAGTCAATATCGTGAACATGAGTTAACTCCTCAAATAGAAGGGATGATTAAAAAAGTTAGTCATTTAGTAAAAGTAGAAATAATAAAATAATTAATTTAATAAAATATGGATTTAAGTAATTTAAAACCGGCGGAAGGTTCAACTAAAAATCGTAAAAGGATAGGAAGAGGTCAAGGGTCTGGTAGAGGTGGAACATCTACACGTGGACACAAAGGTGCTAAGTCTCGTTCTGGATATTCTCGTAAAATAGGTTTTGAAGGAGGACAAATGCCTTTGTATAGACGTTTACCTAAATTTGGTTTTAAAAATATTAATCGTACAGAGTATTTAAGTGTAAATTTGGATACGTTATCTAAATTGGCAGAAATGAAACAGATACACGATATAACATTAGAAGTATTAAAAGAATATGGATTAGTTTCTGCTAATACTCGTGTTAAAATATTGGGAAGAGGAGAATTAACTCTAAAAATAAATGTATTCGCACACGCATTTTCTGTTTCTGCAAAAAATATAATAGAAAGCAAAGGTGGAATAGCAACTGTAATTAAATAATATATAATGAAACGATTTGTCAATACACTTAAAAACATTTGGAATATAAAGGATTTAAGAGCAAAAATTATTTATACATTAGCTCTAGTGCTTATATATAGAATAGGATCGTATGTTGTTATTCCAGGAATTAATCCTGCAACATTAACAAATCTTCAAACACAGACACAAAATGGAGTACTTGGTTTGTTAAATATGTTTTCAGGAGGTGCTTTTTCTAATGCTTCCATTTTTGCATTAGGTATTATGCCTTATATAACAGCATCTATCATTATGCAGTTATTGACTATGGTAGTACCTTATTTTACAAAAATGCAGAGAGAAGGAGAAAGTGGACGTCGTAAAATAAATCAGATGACAAGATGGTTAACTATAATAGTTACAATTTTTCAATCTTTTGCATATTTAGCAAATTTAAGATATCAGATAGGACATGCAACAATTTATAGTATTACAGGAAGTGATTCTTTGACATTTATGAATTTTACCTTGCCAATAGCAATTTTATTAACGTGTGGAACATTGTTTGTTATGTGGCTCGGTGAAAGAATAACAGATAAAGGTATTGGTAATGGTATTTCATTGTTAATTATGGTTGGTATAGTGGCTCGTTTACCTTTTGCTCTCTTCTCAGAATTTGTTTCAAAAGTAGAGGAACAAGGAGGTGGATTGGTAATATTTTTTGTTGAGCTGTTGTTTTTGATAGTAGTTATAATGTTATGTATATTATTGGTGCAGGGTACTCGTAGAATACCTGTGCAATATGCAAAAAGAATAGTAGGTAATAAGCAATATGGAGGTGTTCGTCAGTATATTCCAATTAAAGTTAATGCTGCTGGAGTTATGCCTATCATATTTGCTCAAGCAATAATGTTTATACCTGTTACTTTATCAGGTTTTTCAGGTGATGGTGTTAGTGCAATAGCAGTTGCCTTATCGGATTTTCAAGGTTTTTGGTATAATCTAATATTTGCATTACTTATTATTGTTTTTACATATTTTTATACAGCTGTTGCGATCAATCCGAAGCAAATGTCAGATGATATGAAAAAGAATGGAGGTTTTATTCCAGGTATTAAGCCCGGTAAAAAAACAGAAGAATTTTTAGATAATGTCTTATCAAAAATTACATTACCTGGTTCCATTTTTCTTGCATTTGTAGCTATTATGCCCGCAATAATAGGACCACTATTTAATGCTGGTACTCAATTTGCTCATTTTTATGGAGGAACATCTTTATTAATTATGGTTGGAGTTGTTTTGGATACATTACAACAGATTGAAAGCCATTTATTGATGAGACATTATGATGGGTTAACGAAGACAGGTAGAATAAAGGGACGTTCTAATTTATAATTTATGTTTTGTAACGGAAGGATACATATAAAAAATAATTTAGAAATAGAGCTTATGCGAAAGAGTGCTTTAATGGTTGGTGATACTTTGGCAGAGCTTACTAAGCATATTAAACCTGGTGTTAAGACTAAAACTTTAGATAATATAGCTGAAGATTTTATACGTGCAAAAAATGCTGTACCAACATTTAAAGGTTATAATGGATTTCCAGCCTCTTTGTGCATATCAATTAATGAAGTTGTTGTGCATGGAATACCTGGAAATAGAGAGGTAAAAGATGGGGATATTATCTCGATTGATTGTGGCGTAACATTTAATGGTTGGGTTGGAGATTCTGCGTATACTTTTGCTGTTAAGGGAGTAACCGAAGATGCTAAAAAATTATTAATATCAACAAAGGAAGCTTTATATTATGGAATAAAAAAATGTACAGTAGGGCATAGAGTAGGAGATATTGGTGCTGAAATACAAAACTATTGTGAAGCATTAGGATATGGTGTAGTCAGAGAGTTATGTGGACATGGAGTTGGTAAAAAAATGCATGAAAAACCTGATGTTCCTAATTATGGAAAACGAGGGTCAGGCATTAAATTACAAGAAGGTATGGTTATAGCAATAGAACCAATGATAACGATGGGCGGTAGAGAAGTAGTTTTTGAAAATGATGAATGGACGTGTAGAACAGTAGATATGTCTTTGGCAGCTCATTTTGAACATGATATTGCTATTACTGATAATGGACCAGATATTTTATCTAGTTTTGTTAACATAGAAGAAGCAATAAAACAAAACGATAATTTAGAATTCATATAATATGGCAAAACAAGCGTCTATACAATTAGATGGAGTAGTGTTAGAATCTTTAGGAAATGCAACATTTCGTGTAGAATTAGAAAATGGACATGTCATTATTGCCCACATATCAGGTAAAATGAGAATGCATTATATTAAAATTTTGCCTGGCGATAAAGTACAGGTGGAAATGTCTCCTTATGATTTAACAAAAGGAAGAATTAGTTACAGACATAAATAAAAATAGTATAAAAATGAAAGTAAGAACATCAGTTAAAAAGAGGTCTCCTGAATGCATAGTCGTTCGTAGAAAGGGAGTAGTTTATGTTATCAATAAAAAAAATCCTAAGTATAAACAAAGACAAGGATAATTATTAATTAAATAACAAAATAAAAATATATGGCAAGAATTGCAGGTATAGACTTACCAAAGAACAAAAGAGGTGTAATAGGTTTAACCTATGTATACGGTATTGGAAGAAGCCTTGCTTCAAAAATTTTAGCAAAGGCTGGTATTGACGAGAATAAAAAAGTAAGTGATTGGACTGACGATGAGCAAAATATAATTCGAACAATAATCGGAGAAGAATATAAGGTAGAAGGAGCTTTACGTTCTGAGGTTCAAATGAACATTAAACGGTTGATGGATATAGGTTGTTATAGAGGTATTCGTCATCGTATAGGACTTCCTTTGAGAGGGCAAAGTACGAAAAATAATGCTCGTACTCGTAAAGGTAAAAAGAAAACAGTAGCAAATAAGAAAAAAGCAACCAAATAATAAATAAAAAAAGTAAATGAATGCGGATTATATGAATTAAATTTTGCGGAGCATTCATAATTGTAAATTAAAAAATAAAAGAACAAAGTATGGCAAAAAGTTCTAAACCAACGAAAAAGAGAGTCGTAAAAGTTGAGCCAATAGGCAAAGCGTTTATATTTGCTTCATTTAACAACTGTATAATTTCGTTGACAAATAATGCAGGACAGGTTATATCCTGGTCGTCAGCTGGTAAAATGGGTTTTAGAGGTTCAAAGAAAAATACACCTTATGCTTCTCAAATGGCAGCAGAAGATTGTGCCAAATCAGCTTTTGATTATGGTTTAAGAAAAGTAAAAGTGTATGTTAAAGGACCTGGTGCTGGGCGAGAAGCAGCCATTAGGGCAATTAATGCTTCAGGCATAGAAGTGATGGAAATAACAGATGTTACGCCATTACCTCATAATGGTTGTCGTCCTCCTAAACGTAGACGTGTATAATTTAACAATTAAAAAGAAAAAACTATGGCAAGATATATTGGACCAAAAAGTAAAATAGCAAGAAAGTTTAAAGAACCTATTTTTGGAGCTGACAGAGCATTTGAAAAGAAAAATTATCCTCCTGGACAACATGGAATAAGTAAAAGAAAAGGAAAACAATCCGAATATGGTATTCAGTTAATGGAAAAACAAAAGGCGAAATATACTTATGGTATATTGGAAAAACAATTCCGTAACATATTTGATAAAGCTTCTCGTAAAGGTGGTGTTACAGGTGAAGTGTTGTTACAATTGATAGAATCTAGATTGGATAATGTAGTATATCGTATTGGAATAGCGAAAACAAGGAGTCAAGCTCGACAGTTGGTTTCACATAGACACATTGTTGTTAATGGGAATATAGTTAATATCCCTTCATATATGTTAAAAACAGGTGATGTGATTGGGGTAAGAGAACGTTCAAAATCATTAGAAGTTATTACTGATTCTATAGGATCAAGAGCTACATATTCATGGTTGGATTGGAATAGTGAAAAAATGGAAGGAAAGTTCTTAAATTATCCTCAACGTTCAGAAATACCTGAAAATATAAAAGAACAATTAATAGTAGAATTGTATTCTAAATAATAAATGATATATGGCAATTTTAGCGTTTCAACAACCTGAAAAGGTTATAATGATAGAGGCTAACGACTTTCATGGATTGTTTGAATTTCGTCCTCTTGAACCCGGTTACGGAATGACAATAGGCAATGCGTTGAGGCGTATTCTTTTGTCTTCGTTAGAAGGGTTTGCAATAACATCAATAAAAATAGAAAATGTTAGTCATGAGTTTGATACAATAGAAGGAGTGATTGAAGATATGACTGAGATCATTCTTAATCTTAAACAAATTCGTTTCAAACGAAAAATAGTAAGCGAAGATAGTGAAACACTCAACTTTACTATAGAGGATAAAAAACTATTTAAAGCAGGAGATATAAATAAGTATCTGAATGCGTTTCAAGTGATTAATACTGATTTGGAAATTTGCCACATGGAGACTTCAGTAAAACTTCACATAGAACTAACAATAGAGAAGGGTAGAGGATACGTTCCTTCGGAAGAAAATAAAAAAACTAATGACGTAATTGGAACTATTGCTATTGATTCAATTCATACTCCAATAAAAAATGTTAAATATTCAGTTGAAAATTTTCGTGTAGAACAGAAAACGGATTATGAAAAATTATTGTTGGATATAACGACAGACGGCTCTATTTCACCAAATGAAGCTTTAAAAGATGCAGCTGATATATTAATTAGTCATTTTATGCTTTTCACTGACGACAATAAAATGTTTGTTCAAGAAGAAGAACCTGTTGAAGAGATAGAACTTGATGAAGAAGTATTGCGGATGCGTCAGCTATTGCAAACAAAATTAAAGGATATGAATTTATCAATAAGGGCTTTAAATTGTTTGAAAGCAGCAGAAGTAGATACATTTGGAGATTTAGTAGCATTTAACAAAAATGAGCTTTTAAAGTTCCGTAACTTTGGAAAAAAATCTCTTACAGAATTAGAAAACTTGGTATTGTCAAATAATCTTGAATTTGGTATGGATTTGACAAAATATAAATTAGATAAGGAGTAAAGAAAATGAGACACGGTTGTAAAGTAAATAAATTATCAAGGACACATGCACATAGAATAGCAATGTTGTCTAATATGGCATCATCATTGATATTGCATAAAAGAATAGAAACAACTTTGGCTAAGGCTAAAGCTTTAAGAATATATGTTGAACCTTTGATTACCAAATCTAAAACAGATAATACACATCAAAGACGTGTAGTATTTTCATATTTGCGTAATAAAGAAGCTGTAACCGAATTATTCAGAGAAGTTTCTCAAAAAGTAGCCAATCGTAATGGAGGTTATACTCGTATATTGAAAATAGGCAGAAGACTTGGAGACGGAGCAGAAATGGCTATGATGGAATTAGTAGACTATAATGAAAATATGTTGAAAGACGCATCTACAAAGAAAACTAAAGTTACTCGTAGAGCAGGAAAATCTGCAACAGTTAAAACAAAATCTGAAGAAAGCCCTCTAACAACTGAAACAAAGGTAGAATCTGCTGAAACAATACAAGACGCTGTAACAGAAGTTAAAACAGAAACAACAGATGTTGCAGAGCAAGATGTAAAAGATCAAGAATAAAACCAAATTGCTTCATAAACTCAGCCCTGAATTCTTAATAGGATTTGGGGCTTTTTTATTTGTCTAATTAGAAGATAATTGGTAATCTAACACTCGTTTAATTGTCGTTTAATAAGCCTTTAATCATTTATTTTTGGAAAACATATAGGATTTATACAACGGTTCATTTGTTGTAAAATTCAAAAACGGCGTTTAGATTTTAATCAAACGCCGTTTTCTAATTTTGAAAATAAACTTCTTATTCGTTTTACTTTTTATCTTTTTTAGAACGATAATAGTAAAGAATTGTTCCTGCAATCAAAAGACTGATAAACGTTGCCAATGCTCTAATAGAGATAAATTTCCAATGATCGTCAAATATAAAATTTGATATTGCCCAAAGCAAAACAAATGTAAGTAATGTCCAACACAATACAAATAATACAGGCTGCTTAAATAAATTTTTATGTTTCATACTCATTCTAATTTTTTTTGTTTTTGCAAATATAATATTTTTTTTAGAAACAGCAAGCAATTTTTTTAACAAACTTTGTGTAAAAGGATACAACTTTTGTCACGAATCCGAAAACCATGCTTTCGGGTCTTTAAATCATTCTTTCAACCGCATCAATCGCTGTTATTGACTCCTCTTCCCTCGTTATTGAGAGCAAAAGCGAAGCAATCCAAACCGAAACCATCGTTCCAACCACAATAACCATTGTTTCCAACGCATCAACTATTGTTTTTATCAACTCAATCATTCTCAATGGATTATCAACAAAGATTGCTGCTTTTTCAACAGTCGTTAATCAATTTCCAACCTTGGTTGCAAGAGTTCCAACCTCGGTTGCAAAGTTTCCAACCTCGGTTGCAAGAGTTCCAACCTTGGTTGCAAAGTTTCCAACCTTGGTTGCAAAAGTTCCAACCTCGGTTGCAAAGTCAAAAAAAAACAATACAGCCATAGTTACAATGACTGTATTGCCAGCGAGTTTTGTTGCTTAAACTGAAAAAATTATTTATTCTTTTCCCGCTTCTTTTTTATAACCGTATATCCTGCTGCAAGTCCAAGTAAAAGAAATGATGATGTTGATAAAGGTGCTGTCTCCTCCGCCGCAGGAGCATCAGGTCTTCCCCCAGGCAATGGAGGTGCAAACAATATTATTGTTGTCATGCAGAATATTAAAGTTAGAATAACTTTCTTCATAAATTAATCCATTTTATTTTGTGATTATAAATTTAATGGTTTTTGAGTTGTTTTTAGCAGACGCTTTAGCAGTGTAAGCACCATTGGGAAGATTCAATACATCGGAAAAACTGCTGCCCGAAAGTTTATTGTTATAAACCACCTGACCAACTGCGTTATAAACCGTTATATCTTTAAGGTTTTCGCCGTTTATGTTCAGTCTGTCCTTCGTTACCCAAACGTCAAGGTTGTTTGCCAAAGCCTTTTCCAGTCCGTTAAACTCTCCGCCGATTTTAACCCTGAAGCGATTTTCGTTTGTCCCTGTTACAACATCGGTTATGTACTTGCCGCCGTTGCTCATATCTATCGTGTCAATGCCGTCAATAAGAGAAACTTCCAAGCCCGAAGGGACATTGTCAAATTCTATTTCAATATTAAAATCTTTGTAAGCGTAAATGTTCATCGGACATTCGTAAGGAAGGGTTGAAATGCTGTTGATTACAATTTCGTTTCCGTCAACAAAGAAGTAAGGTTCAACCGCATCTTCGTTCATACCGATAAACTTATAGGCGTCCATTTCGTCAAAACCGTTGCTTGCGTTGTCATTGAACATAAATGTTGCTGTGGATGTTATGGAAGAGGTAACGTTTATGTCAAAGTGTGCTTTTATGGTTTCATTTTTCTTTGAAGGGGTATTCATCATTGTTCTTGTGAAGTTCCAACTCATAGGAGTGCCGTGATGTTTGCCCGAAACGAAAAAGCCTTCGCCGTGTTTTATTCTGTCGGTGCTGTTCGTTCCTATGGCGTTCCAAGTGTTGTCGGCGTTGAGGTTATAAAGGTATTGAGTGGATAATTTGGAAGAGTTGGTGGCGATAAAGTTCTTTGCATAAAGACTGCCGGGATATGGATTGGAAAGAGCAAACCAGATGCCGTCGGTATTGCTTTCCAAAGTATGGACATTGCCGGTGTTGGTTGCCGTAAGTGAAAAATCATCGTAGGAATATGCCAGATTGACATTGGTTGCATTCAAGGGAATAGCCTCACCTCTGTTTGTTACGTTCTGCCACGGATTTCCAAGAGCAGAATTGTATCTTGTGTCGTAAACATAACCCAAATAACCTGCTCCTCTAACCATTTCGTCATCGTAAGCAAGAATGTTGTATGTTGATCCGTTGCTCCACATGTTTGTGTTGTAGGAAAAGGCAAGCAAATCTACTTTTTGGTTGGTTTCCACGCACAGATAGTTGTTGTCGCCGTTCCAGCCGAGAAAATCTCCTGCGGAGATGTGAGTTGTAGGATTTTGTTTGCAGGCAGTACCGAGCAGAGTGTATCTTTCATTATACATATAACGGACAAAATTAACTCCGCCGGTTATTGTTGCCGAAGGAGCGTTGTTGATTAAAGAGCCGCCGTCCTCAATGATTATATTCATAGGTCTGCTTGTAACCTGATCATCTGTTGTTACCGTGACTGTTTCCCAATCGTGAATATAAAAAGGAATTACATCATTAGTACCAAAAATAGGAAAACCATTATTAACACCTGTACCCCAGGGTGCGGTATAATCCTGTCTCCAAGGGTTTGTTCCGCTGGAAGAGTTGTTAAGAGTAGTTATGAACGATGCACTTTTCATTACTGCTTCGGTTTTACTTGTGCCTCCTCCGCCTGAAAAAGATGTGCCTTCAGGATTCCACGTATCAATGTAAAAGGAATTGCTTGGGCTGCCCTGTCCCGTAAAACCTCCAAAAGTATTATAAGAGCCACCTGTTTTATAAACTTTTGCTGTTGAATAAACATTATTTATGGTAGAAGAGGAATAATAATAACCTACTGCTCCGCCAACCAATTGACCGTTACTTTTAACGACTGCATTGCTAATATAACAGGTTTGCATACGAGCTTGATCTATATCTCCCATAAAACCACCCGTACCTTTTCCTCCACCTGTATTAGTAACAGTAATTCCGTTAATCCAGCATTGTTCCAAATCGCAATCTTCTCCATCTCCTACAAAACCGCCTGTAAAATCTCCACCTGTAACATTTACGGCACAATTTGTAACAGAACAGCGATATGCTCTGCCGGGTCCATTCTCTCCGCAAACTATACCTGCATAAGCACCGGTAGCATTTACAGTGCAGTTTACAAAATGAACATTTATTGTATTAACTTGCAGATAAGTGCTTGCGTTAGCGTAAGTACCTACATTACTGCCTACAATGCCTATAAGTATTCCACATCTGCTTCCCCCGGTTACAGTACAATTTCTCATGGTAAGATTTTGAATGGTATCAATAATCCCGCTTTGAATACCTTTTGACAAATTAAATAACCCGCAATAGCTTTTAGAATTGTCATTTATTTGCATATTTACAATTTCATAGTTATTACCGTTAAAATGACCTGCAAAAGTATAAGCTGCAGCGGCTTGAGTAGCTGTAGTTATATCGTTGGTTGTTGCAAGGGTAGGCGTACTTAAATCTGCATATCTTCCGCCAATAGGGATAAAATTAGTTGCTCTTGCCGAACGGTTGCATAAAGTTCCTGCGGCGTCATGAGCTGTTGGTAAAGACATATCTATATTGTTGGTCATCTGGAAATAAGTTCCAACGCATCTGCTGGTTGATGTTCCCTGTCTTACCCAATAAGAAAGAGTGTCTAAATCTCTTGCTGTTGATATTTTATAAGGATTGGCGTATGTTCCTTTGTTTGTTTCTCCGTTTATTCCTGTCATGTACGGAATATTTGCTTGCCCATACGCTTTGCAAGTCATCAATGTGATTGTACTAATCACCAAAAAATACATTTTTAAATTCATAGGTTATAATAATTTATTAAGTTAAAAGTGTGCAAAGATATAATAATATTTTTAAATAACAACGTTTTAATGGTTATTATTTTTTTATTATTTTTATTTTTTTTTGAAAATGAGACAGTTGCAATAAAAAAAATGTTAAAATAATGATAATTTTATGCTTTTTTTCTTATTAAAATTAGTTATTTCATTATTTATGTATAAAAAGATAAAATTTTTCATTTTTATCAATAAGTGCTATTTATTATTCTCAATTTCTAATTTTTTCAATTTAATTTGTTCTTAAATAAAGCAATTCAAAGATTAAAAACAAGTTTTAAGGAAAACATAGATAATTTCTAAATATTTATAATAAATTTTCGCTGATTATGAGTGAAAAAATTTGAAAATAGTTTTTTTTATCTTTGCAAAAATTTAATTTTCAAAATTCAACTTGATATGGACAAAATAAAAATTGGAGATACATTCTCCCATAATGCACGTTTCACTCAGGCAAACGTTGATATTTTTGCTCAAATAACGGGCGATAACAATCCTATTCACATCAATAAGGAATACGCAGCCAAGACACCTTTCGGAACACCAATAGTTCATGGTTTTTTGGCTGGGAGTGTGTTCAGTAAAGTTTTTGGAACAATGTTTCCCGGAGAGGGAACTATTTATATGTTTCAAGATATGAATTTTCTTGCTCCCGTATTTGTAGAAAACGACTATGTAGCAAAATTTGTAGTGATAGATGTTAATGAAGAAAAACACAGAGCAGTTATAAAATGTCTTCTTGTTGATAGGGAAGACAAAATAGTAATTTCTGGTCAGGCAAAGTTAATGAACAAGGAAAGGTTCTAAATTTGGTTATGTAAGTGACGATTCTTTATTTCGTTAAGGCGAGAATAAAGTTTATCGTGCAGGAGTTTTAATCTTGCAAAAGGGGCTTTACGTTTCAGAATTAGAAAATTTATGTCACTGTACAGATACCGCAATCGTTGGTAATAATACCATGCGAATAGTATAAGCAGAGGAGAAATAATTAAGTAACTCAATGCCCAGAAAATATTATAAATCAAACTTATTATAAGAAACAATCCGCCATAAAGTAAAGGTATGGTGATAAATACTGCTGTTCCAAAAAACATTGTGGAATTAAACATTTTGTCTGTCATTTTCCGTGTGATAACTTTTGGAAAAGTATAAATAAATATATTCGGTATAAGAGAAATTAACCATAAAGGCAAAAAGATAAGCATAATAAAAGTTCTAATGGCAACAGGAAATAGTTTTGGTTGATGGTCAAAATGTTTGTCTGTTAAGCCGAAACGCATAAGCAAGCGTTTGTATTTCATTGCAGAATCATAAATAAACTGGTCGTTATAATTTTCTAACAGTTTGCAAAGAAGCTTATCGGACAGCAATCTGTCAGGCAGATGATTGGAACTGTAACCATTTTCTTTAGCAAATTTTTCTCCATAAGTAGTATTACGAATAAAATCAATAGCTTTATAATTATCTAAATCTCTTATGTTAAGCATCAATTCTTCAATTTGTTTTCTTACTAAAGTATTAAGTTCCATTGAAGCTTTGCGAGGTTGAGTTTTATACATTTCATAAAAAGGTTTGGCAGAAACGGGAGTGCCAAATTTTATTAAAAAATCTGTTTGAAAACCATCATATTTTGAATAATGATTGCAGGAAGGGAGAACAAATATTTCTTTTTCAAAGTTTCCTTCTTCTGCTGCCTGAAAAACGAGTTTAGTGTATGCAAGTGAGAATTTACCGAGCCAATGTTTATCCTGATGGCCAGCTTCGGGAAACATCATAACAGTGCGTCCGTCAAGTAATTCTTTGGAAGCAGCAGAAAAAGTTTGATTGTTGTTTTTTATCATACTTCGTCCTTCAAAACTAAGTCGAAAAGCCGGCAAAAGACCAAGATACCTCAAAAATTTATTAGCCAAAGGATGAATCAAAAAGACATCGGCACGGGCTATAAAGTTAGGTTTTCTATCTTTGAAAGAAAAGACAACACCCAAAGGATCGTTCAAGCAGTTTTGATGATTTGATACGATGAGTAGAGGTGTTCCTTCTTTGGGAACGTTTTCGGGATTTACCACATGAAAGTGACGATACAATAAATAATTATGCAAGAAGCCTACATACGCTTTAAATAGCCTGTAACCTATACCTGCGTTGTATGTTTTTCTTTTAAACATTTTAACTTTTTTAATTATTAAGTTTGACCACGCAAAAATAATAATATTTTTGATATTATGATAGAAATTATGCTGAAAATTCAGTTGAAAAACTTCTCATTCAAACAGTCAAGAAAGGTTTAATCAGATTTTAAAACATTTAAATCCGAAATTAAAAGTTTTTATGTAGTATAAAAATGATTGTATTATTGTAAAAAATAATAAGTTATGCCTTAAAAAATTTTTAATAATGTGAAAAATTTAATGTATCTGCAATGATGATTTAGAGGTATTTGATATGGCTTTTTGCAGTTGATATTTATTTTTAGCATAATTTCTAAAAATAATACTGTATTTCTAATTTATTTTCAAGATATTCAAAAATAAATCACTGTTTAATCAAAAAATTTCCAACTAACTCCAAAGCGAAAACTTAATGCTTCAGATGGATAATGCAGGGTTTGAAAATAATCGTATCCAAACAATCCTGCATAAGGGTGAGAACAACTGATGAATAATTTTGCTCTGCTTATGCCAACGGCAATAAAAATATCGGCATAAAGATAATTACCCTGTTTGCGTTCTCTTTGAGTGTAAAAACTTGCAAGTTCAGGGCAATAGGCATTGGCAAAAAATGATGTGTTGTAGTACAAATCCAATCCAAATTGGGTTTGTAGTTTTTTGGAAAAAAAGAAAAATTCAACATAAAAGGTTTCTTTGGCTTGAAAGAGTGGCAAAGATATAGCCGGATTATCGTCTGAATATTGCAAAGCAGCACTTCCCATAAACCCAAAACGTCCTAGAGTAAAACGATTTTTGAATATTGCCTGATAAACATTTATAAGTCCGTTTTTCTGTACGGGAATTAAATTTTCAGACAGATAGACTTTGTCGGAGACAATGAAATAATTCAAAACAAACGTAAATCTGCCCAGTAGAGAAGTACCGAAAGATAACTTTGTTGTTTTTTCCGTGTTAAAAGAATTATCCCATTGATAAGAGGTTGAGAAGTTATGTCTGTAAATAAAGTCAGTTTCACTGTTTTTACTTGCAAAAGATGCAAAAATATTATTTCTGTTTAGACTGTCAAAGGCAAAAGAGGCATTAGCAGAGAGTAGAAAATTGCTGCCGAAAATAGAAGAAGAAAGCGTTTTTTCTGCATAAGCTTGCAGTTTAATTCTATTAACGTGGTATGAAATTTTTGCAAAAGGAGATACCAATGAACTTTTTTCTCTCATAATTTGGTCGGCAAATATATTATAATCGTGTCTTATACCAATATTGACAGGAAAAAATTTTAGAGTTGAAGAGTATGTTAGAGTATTTGTAAGAGTTTTTTGTTCAAATGCAAGAAGTGTGTCTATGGATTCAATATTTCTGTATGTGCGTATTCCATTAGCAATCGTATTAGCAAGAGTTAAAGTTCCTAATGCTTTGGGTAATCGTACGGATTGAGATAAAAGAAAATCAAATGTTTTGTATTGAGTTGAGGCATTTAGAAGTTGTACGGGATAAGCAACTATGGATGGGAAAGAATCCGCAACAAAGGCAACATCATTTATACCTCCGTTTTCTGCTGTTATTGCTTTGTTGTAAATAAAGGCTGCTTCTGTTCTGTATTTTCCTTTTGGACTGATATAATTCGTTGTTACATTAAAGAATTGACTTGTAATTCCTGAGTTCGCAAAAGTTCCGTCAGCATAATTTACCAAATAGTCTAAACTTATGTTTAATCCCTTATATACATTCTGGCTGTGAGTAACGCGAAAAACTTGCGATGAGTTCAAATCATTACTGTAATACAGTTCAGAAAAAGGTTTGTTTCGCTGATAGAAACGAATATTTTCAAAATTATATGTATAAGGAGAATATATATTTGGTTGGTATTGCAGAAATGTGGAATTAAAATTATAAATCAGAGATTGACTCGGAGAACCATAAGTGTTAAGTTGATGAAAAAAATCATTATCCGTTCTTTTTAATGGATTGTAAAAATGAACTTCAAAAACATCATCCGAATCATTATAAATAGAGTCAATGAAATAGGATTTTGTATGATAAAAGTAGCCGTTTAATGTATCTATGTTGATTTTATTTGTATCTGTCTGTTGAGAGAACACATTGCCACAACACAATACAGCTTCAAGCAATAACAAAATCCTGTTTTTTTTCATTGAAATTTGTTTATGAATTAGCGTTCTGCGAGAAATCTGTCTGCATCTATTGCAGCTTTGCATCCACTTGCAGCAGCAGTTATAGCCTGTCTGTAAATGGTATCCTGTACATCTCCTGCAGCAAATACACCTTCAATATTTGTATGAGAAGTACCATTCTTTGTAATGATATAACCTTCTTTATTCAGAGCAATTTGTCCTTTAAAAATGTCTGTATTTGGTGTATGACCGATAGCAATGAATATACCGTTTAGTTCTATTTCTTTTTGAGTACCAATTTTTGTATTTTCAATTCTTACGCCAGTTACTCCGTTTATATTATCTCCAAGTATTTCTACAGGTTTATGTTGCCAGACAATCTCAATTTTTGTATTATTCATTACGCGATCCTGCATTGTTTTTGAGGCTCTTAATATATCACGGCGAACAAACATATAAACTTTTTTGCAGATATTGGAAAGATAAATTGCTTCTTCGCAAGCAGTATCGCCTCCACCAACAACGCCAACAACCTGATTTCTGTAAAAGAAACCATCGCACGTTGCGCAGGCAGAAACTCCCATTCCCATAAGTTTTTTTTCAGATTCCAAACCAAGCCAACGTGCCGAAGCACCAGTAGCAATAATAACCGTATCCGCCATAAAGGTGTTGCCTCTGTCTGTTGTTATTCTAAAAGGACGGGAAGAAAAATCCGTATATTCAATAGTTTCATTTTTAATTTCAGTTCCAAAACGTAGAGCTTGTTGTTTTAAGTCTTCCATCATTGCAGTTCCAGATATACCATTAGGATAACCCGGAAAGTTTTCTATTTCTGTTGTGATTGTTAATTGTCCTCCCGGTTGAATGCCTTCAAATAAGACAGGTTTCAGGTCAGCTCTTGCTGCATAAACAGCAGCAGTGTATCCGGCAGGACCAGATCCAATTATCAAACATTTTATTCTGTTGTTCATATTATAAGAAATTGTTGTTATTTAGGAACAAAAGTATATAAATTTCCTGATTTTTAAATTTTTTACTTGAAAAAACGGGTTGCTATATTTTATCCAATGCTAAAAGTATTCGGCGAATAGCTTCATCTAATTCTTCATAAGTTATGGTTAAGGGAGGTTTAAGGCTTAAAGCACCGCTATTAAAAAGATGAGTTCCCGTTATAATTCCTTCTTCAAAGCAGGAAACAAGAGCCTCTTTCCACAATTCTGGCTTTTTCAAATAAAGAGAATTGAATAATCCTGCACCTTCTACCTTATTTATATTTGGATGTTTTAAATTAGAACGCAAATATTCTCCTTTTGCTTCAACTTCTTCAATGATGTTTTCTGATAAAAGAACATTTAATACAGCTAATGCTGCTGCACAACTCAATGGATGCCCTCCAAAAGTTGTTGCATGCCCTATTAAAGGATGATGATTATTAAGCGAATTCATAACCACATCGCTGCCAATGAAAGCTCCTATTGGCATACCTCCACCCATACTTTTAGCAATGCAAAGCAAATCAGGTACAATTTCATAATGTTCAAAGGCAAATAATTTTCCTGTTCGCCCGAAACCTGTCTGTATTTCATCAAGAATAAGCATTGTACCTGTTTTATTGCATCGGGAACGTAGTTTTTGAATGAAATCATTTTGAGGAATTGTTACTCCTGTGCCAACAGGAAAAATTTCAGATACAACACAGGCTGTATGTTCGGTAATTTTTGACAAATCGTCTTCGTTGTTAAAATCAATATATTTACAATCTGGTAGAAGTGGGAAAAAAGGTTTGCGAAAACGTTCGTCACTAATCATACTTATAGCTGCAGTTGTTGAACCATGATATGAGTTTCTAAACGAAATTATTTCACCTCTTTTAGTATAAAGTTTTGCCGCCTTGATAGCACCTTCTATTGCTTCCGAACCGGAATTGACAATAAACATCTGGTCTAATCCTTTTGGCAATAAATCAATAAGTTTTTTTGCATATTTATATTGCGGACTTTGAACAAATTCTCCATAAACCATAACATGCATATATTTATCCATTTGTTCTTTTATGGCATCAATTACTGCTTTATTTCTATGTCCGATGTTCCCAACGCAAATACCTGCAAGCATATCAATATATTCCTTTTTTGAAGTATCCCAAACGTAAATACCTTCTGCTTTTTCAACATCTATCATTATGTTGTCTATTTCTCCAACTTGAGCAACATAATGACGAAACTCTTCTGGTGTTATCATATCTGTTTAATTTTAATGGCAAATTATAAAAAAGGGTGAATATATCACATTCACCCAAAACAAAAAATAGATTAAACTAATTAAGAATTTAATTTTTCAAATTCTTGCATACATTCAACTAAAGCTTTCACAGATTCTAATGGGCAAGCATTGTATAAAGATGCTCGGAATCCACCAACTGAACGGTGACCTTTTATACCAATCATACCTCTTTCTTTAGCGAAAGTCATAAATGCATCTTGTTTGTCTTCATATCCTTGAGCCATAACCCAACAAATGTTCATTATTGAGCGATCTTCTTTAACGGCAGTGCCTACAAACATTTTATTGCGGTCAATTTCTGCATATAAAGTGTTGGCTTTTTCAGTATTAATCTCGTGCATTTTTGTTACACCTCCTAAATCTTTTACCCATTTTAAAGTTTCGTGCATCAGGAATATTGCTCCGACAGGAGGGGTATTAAACATTGATTTGTCTTTAGCCTCTTTTCCTATATGAGTACGATAATCTACCATTGTCTGTAAAGGTCTGTCTACTTTACCTAAAACATCTCTACGGACAATTACAAAAGTTACACCTGCAGGTCCAACATTCTTTTGAGCACCACCATATATTAGTGCGTATTTACTAATATCAACAGGGCGAGACATAATATCTGAACTCATATCTGCAACAAGATTTATTGGACAGTCTATATCTGTTTTGATTTCTGTTCCATAAATAGTGTTGTTTGTTGTGATGTGAAAATAGTCTGCATCGGTTGGAATAGTGTATTTAGGAATGTAAGTATAGTTTTTGTCTTCTGATGAAGCAACTATCTCCACATCTCCATAAAATTTTGCTTCTTTTGCCGCTTTTTTTGCCCAAACGCCTGTTTGTAAATAAGCAGCTTTCTTGTTTAAAAGATTAGCCGGAACAGTAAAAAACTGAGTTGAAGCACCTCCACCAAGAAACAATACATCATAATTGTCAGGTATGTTTAACAATTCCCTCCATAATTCTTCGGTTTCCCGCATAATTCGTTCCCAACCTGGTGTACGATGTGAAATTTCTAACACTCCAATACCTGTGTTATCAAAATTTCTAATAGCCTCAATAAAACTTTCTATTGCAGGCTTTGGCAGAACACATGGTCCTGCGTTGAAGTTATGAACTTTTGTCATTTTATCTTTGTTTTTTGTTATTAAATTATTAAAATTAAGATATTGCAAAATTATATATTATTTTCTAAATTTTAGATGTTTTAAAATTATTACTTAAGAAAAATTAACAGAGCCCAACTATTATCAATATGTTTTGAGAGCAGTTTCATTTTACATTTTTCTGCTGCTAATATTAAACTATTGCTATCCTGTTCATAAAATCCACTTAATAAAAGTTTGCCTCCTTTTTTTACACACTGAGAGTAAGTTTCCATATTTTCAAGAAGTATATTTCTGTTTATGTTAGCAAGAAAAATATCAAAATACTCATGTTTTGGAATCCATTTATTAAGGTGAAATATATTTATTTCCGTATTATTTCTTTTCGCATTTTCAAATGAATTATCAATAGCCCAATTATCATTATCTACAGCCTCAACGTAATAATAACCTATTTTTTTTGCTAAAATAGCTAAAACAGCTGTGCCGCATCCCATATCCATACATTTCTGTTTGTTGTTTGCAGGCATATTGTTATGCAAAGCCTTAATCATCAGAGAAGTTGTTGGATGATGAGCAGTACCAAAACTCATTTTGGGTTCTATGATTATATCGTATTTTACATTTGAAACCTTTGGATTAAAAGGAGGTCTTATTATGCAGAAATCATCAAAAACTACTGATTCATACTTTTGTTCCCATTTTTCATTCCAATTTTGTGGTTCAATGATTTTCAAAGAATAAGTTATTATAGCAATTTTAGGATATTCATTTTGTATATTGCTTATGAATGTATCAAAATTTTCTATAATATTAAAAGAGTTTTGCGGTATATAACCCTTAAAATAATTGTTTTCATCAACAAAACTTTCAAAACCAATAGTCAAAAGTTCATCTTTGAAAATATCAATAAACCAAAAATTTTCATGTTTTAATACTACATTAAAACTTACTTCAATGTAATTTTCCATATTCTTTAGTTATTTGTTCTGCGTGATTTGAAGTTTTTATTTCTTTTGGAAAATAAATGCGATCAATAATACCGTCTTCATTAATGATAAATGTTGTTCTTAATGTTCCAAAATATTTTTTCCCATACATAGATTTTTCTCCCCATACTCCAAATTGTTCAACAAGTGTTTTGTCTGTGTCGGAAATAAGGTCAAATGGCAGATTTTGTTTATCAATAAATTTTTTATGTGATTTTTCGTCATCAATACTTACTCCAACAATTTCGTAGCCTTGTTTGCGAAATTCTGCATAATTATCACGAAAACCGCAAGCCTCAGCTGTACAGCCCGCAGTATTATCTTTCGGATAAAAGTAAAGGACAAGTTTCTTACCTTTATAATCACTTGCTTTAATGTTTTTACCGTTTTGATTTTTTCCGAGTATTTCAGGTATTTTGTCTCCAATTTTTAGAGCCATATATTCATTTGTTTATTTGTTTAACTTTGCAAAACTACAATTTTTTATTTTTATAATATGAAGCTTAATACAACTGTTCTTAAAATACAAAAAAAACGCTGATTTTCATCATTAAAACTTGATTTTTATATCTTAAAAACTTGATTTTTTTGATAAAAATCCTGTTCTTTTTTATCATACATATCTTTGCTATTATCAATATCTTTATTTTTTAAGTTTTTTCAAAAAAATTTTTTTTTTCTTTTTTTTACCTTTGCAATTAGATAATAAGAATTTTTACTTCAAAAATGAAATATAATTGTATCTTTATATTGACTGTTTTTATTGCTGTTAGTAATATAATATATGCTCAAAAGCCTGTTGCATCAAATGTTGATACGCGTTCTGCTGCAAGACGTTTTGCTGACAGTTTGTATGAAGTTCATACTTTACGCAAGTTAAGAAAAGCAGATACATTAAACAAGAGTATAAATTCAAAGGATATTATTCCTCCAATATATATATCTGAAAAAGACACGTATCCTTCCTCAATATTATATCAAAATACATGGTTTTGCGATAAAGTTAAGATACCGAATATTCAATTTCATCAAATTCCCGATCAAATAATAATTAGTCTTAAAGGGAAAGATAAGTCCAGTACTTTTCATTTTCCTTGCAATAAAGGAATAAAAACTTCCAATTATGGTTGGCGCTGGGGTAAACCTCATACAGGAATTGATATAGCACTTAATATAGGAGAACCTGTCTATGCTTCTTTTGATGGAGTAGTGAGAGTAGCAAAAGTAAATGGTGGTTATGGTAAAATGATATTGATAAGACATCATAATAATTTAGAAACACTTTATGGTCATTTATCCGAAATAAAAGTTAAAAGTGGGCAAGTTGTTAAAGCCGGTGATATAATAGGGCTGTCAGGCAATACAGGACATTCTACAGGACCTCATCTTCATTTTGAATGTCGTTTATTATATGCTTGTTTTGATCCGGAATGGATTTTTGATGTGGAAAAACATTGTTTGAAATCAGATGTTTTACGAATAGATAAAACTTATTTTGGAATGCAGAGTGCAGAAACTATGATTAAACAAAACGATACTAAAAGTCCATTAATAAAAGTTAACCGTACATTTGAAGGAAAACCTTACCAAGATATTAAAACTATTGTGAATGATAAAAAATAAAAAGAATATGAAAACAATTTTGGTTACAGGAGGCACTGGTTATATAGGTAGCCATACAGCAGTAGAATTGCAAAATAAAGGTTATAATGTTATTATTTCCGATAATTTATCAAATTCATCTGCAGATGTTATTGACAGAATCGAAAAAATAACAGGTGTTCGTCCGATTTTTATTAAGGCAGATTTAAGTAAAGAGCAAGAAGTGTCAGTCATTTTTGATACATATCATATAGATGGAGTAATAAATTTTGCTGCATTTAAGGCTGTTGGCGAGAGTGTTGAAAAGCCAATAGAATATTATATGAATAATTTACAGATAGCAATGAATATGTTTGTTAATATGAAACGCAAAGGTGTTAAATATTTTGTACAATCCTCTTCTTGTACTATCTATGGAGAGCCGGATAAAAATCCTATTAATGAAAATTGTCCTCCCAAATTTGCAGTGTCGCCTTATGGGAATACAAAGCAAATGGTTGAAGATATGTTGCATTTTATAACGCGTGATGGTTTAATTCAGGCAATAGCATTACGATATTTTAATCCTATTGGTGCTCATCCTACTGCTTTAATAGGTGAATTGCCTAATGGCGTTCCTAATAATTTGATGCCATTTATTACACAAACAGCTGCAGGAATAAGAAAGGAACTAATTGTATTTGGAGATGATTATCCAACTCCTGATGGAACTTGCATAAGAGATTATATACATGTTGTTGATTTGGCAAAAGCACATGTTGTTGCAATGGAAAGATGTTTTGAATGTAGAAATAAAATCAATTTTGAATGTTTTAATATAGGTACGGGAAATGGTTTTTCAGTATTTGATATTATAAAGAGTTTTGAAAAGACAACAGGTATAAAACTTAATTATCGTATTGGCAAACGAAGAGAGGGTGATGTTGTTGCAATATGGGCAGATACTTCGTTGGCAGAAAAAGAACTTGGGTGGAAAGCAGTATTAACATTGGATGAAATGACTTTGTCTGCGTGGAATTGGCAGAAGACATTGAATAAAGAAAAGATTTTGTAATAAAATAAAAAACTATGAAACGTGTATTAGTTACTGGTGGTGCAGGATTTATTGGCAGTCATCTTTGTGAAAGATTGCTTAATGAAGGAAATGAAGTGATATGTTTGGATAATTTTTTTACAGGTTCTAAACAGAATATTGTACATCTTCTTACAAATCCATATTTTGAAATAGTAAGGCATGATGTTTGTACTCCGTATTTTGCAGAAATAGACCAAATTTATAATCTTGCATGCCCTGCTTCACCAATTCATTACCAATATAATGGCATAAAAACAATAAAAACTTCAGTTATGGGAACTTTAAATATGCTTGGTTTGGCGAAAAGAGTGAAAGCAACAATGTTACAAGCATCTACATCAGAAGTTTATGGAGATCCGATAATACATCCGCAGGTAGAATCATATTGGGGAAATGTTAATTGTATAGGAGAACGTTCATGTTATGACGAAGGAAAACGATGTGCGGAAACCCTTTGTGTTAATTATCATAATCAAAACGGTGTGAAAACAAAATTAATACGTATATTCAATACTTATGGTCCAAAAATGCATCCTGACGATGGAAGAGTTGTAAGTAATTTTATTGTACAGGCTTTACAAAATAAAGATATAACTGTTGCGGGAGATGGTTCACAAACGAGAAGTTTTCAATATATAGATGACCTTATCAATGCTATGATAAAAATGATGAACGAAACAGAAGATAGTTTTTGGGGACCTGTAAATATAGGTAATCCCGGAGAATTTACTATTCTTTCTTTAGCAAAAAAAATCATTGAAATGACTGGGTCAAAATCAAAAATAATTTATATTCCGCTTCCAAGTGATGATCCTATGCAAAGAAAACCTGATATTTCTCTTGCAAAAGAAAAACTACATTGGCAACCGGAAATCAAATTGGAAGATGGATTGAGGAAAACGATTGCATATTTTGAAGAATTTCTGAAAAATAGCTGTAAAATACGTTAATTATGCATATAAAAACTTTAAGTATAGGCTTAACAGGGGGCATTGGGAGTGGAAAAACATTGATAGGTAAAGTTTTTGAGGCGTTGGGTATACCTGTTTTTATTGCAGATATTGAGGCTAAACGCTGTTATGAGGATATGAATTTTGTAAATTTGATAGCAAAAGAAATATCTCCATGCATAATCAAAGATGGTAAGTTTAGCAGAGAAACTTTGGCTTCAAAAGTTTTTTCTGATAGAGAAGCCCTTCAAAAACTAAATAGTATTATGCATCCAATAGTTTTGAATAAATTTGAGAGTTGGAAAGAGAAACAGACGGATAATAATGTTCCTTATGTTATAATGGAAAGTGCAATTATTTTTGAAATAGGCTGGGAGAAAAACTTTGACAGGGTAATTTGTATAGATACTCCTATGGAAGTAGCAATAAATCGTGTTATTAACAGAGATAATACAACTCGCGAAGCAATTTTACAGAGAATTAATGCACAAATGCCAACAGATGAAAAAGTTTTACGTGCAAATTATGTGATACTTCACGATAATAATACAATGCTTTTGAAACAGATATTAGAAATTCACAAGAATATTTTAGAATTATGTGAAAAATAACAACAATATTTCAGTTGTTTTGTTATTGTTTTGAAAAAAAACTTTGTTAGAAAATTTTTGTATTTTTGACATCAAATTTAAGATAAAATATTTTTCAATAAGATATTTGAAATATAATAACCATAATAAACAATTTTAATTATAATGAAAAAAACACTAATACTCATGTCCTGTATACTTTTTACGGTTGTAAGTTTTGGACAATTAAGAGTTGAGAGACAGCCTCGTTCTTTTGATATAAAAACAAAAGTAGAAACAATTCCGATTATTAATATTCAAAAGCCTGATATGCAAAAAATAGAAAAAGAAGATTTGGAAGCAGAATCAATGTTTAAAATACGGCGGTTTGGAGTGAATTTACCAGTACATTCGGATTTATTTAACATATCTACACAAATAAAAACAGCAGAAGGAACTATATATATAGCTCGTTTTGTTGCTGAAGATGCAGAAGCTATAACATTATATTCAGATAAACTTTTCATTCCTGAAGGAGGTGAATTATATCTTTATACCAGTGATAAAGCTCAAGTAATAGGTGCTTTTACTTCTTTAAATAATAATCTTGAAGAAAAAACTTTTGCAACTGAGTTGTTGTTTAGTGATAATATAGTAATTGAATACTTCCAACCGGAATGGCAAAAAGAACAGGCAATAATAGAAGTTTCAGAACTTTGTTATGCTTACAGAGATGTAAGTGATTTAAACAAGGCATCCGGAAGCTGTAATGTTAATGTAAATTGTTCAGAAGGGGATAATTGGAGGCAACAACAAAAGGGTGTTTGCAGAATACAGTTGAAGTTTAATTCTGGTACAGGATGGTGCTCGGGTACATTAATGAATAATACAAGTCAAGATAAGAAACCTTATATATTGACAGCCGCTCATTGTGTAGAAAGTTTATCCTTAACAAGCAGTTATTTTAGTTATTTTGTTTTTTATTTTGATTATGAATCCGCATCATGTACAGGGTCTTCTTCAACTTCTTATACAACTTTAACAGGATGTTCTCTTAAAGCATTGGATACTTCTTATTCTGATAAAGGGAGTGATTTTTGTTTATTGTTAATGCATAACACTCCAACTTTTAATACTTACTGGTGTGGTTGGAGCAGGGAAACAACAGCATCACAAAATGGAGTAGGCATTCACCATCCAAATGGAGATATTAAAAAAATTTCAACTTATAATACGGCATTAGTATCTGATACATATCAAATAAATGCACAAACACATTGGAAAGTATTATGGAAACAAACAACAAATGGTTATGGTGTAACGGAACAGGGAAGTTCAGGTTCAGCTCTTTTTAATTCTAATGGTCTGGTTGTAGGTACGCTTTCAGGAGGATATTCCGCTTGTACAGTTTCTAATTCACAAAAAACAGACTGGTATGGAAAGATGTCTTATCATTGGACTTCAAATGGAAATGCTGATAACTTACAGTTAAAACCTTGGCTTGACCCTGCAAATACAGGTGCAACAACTTTAAATGGTAATTCATTTTCTGCAGGATTTGATACTTATTATTCAGATAACAGTAATTCATTATTTCTTTATCCTAATCCTGCATCACAAGAAGTAACTATCAATCTGGTTTCCGATAGTAAAGAATATGCGTTAATCAATATAATAAATTCACAGGGCAAAATAGTTTATACTCAATTCTTACAATCTAATCAGATATGTACAAAAATTTCTCTTACTAATTTTACTGATGGTTTGTACCTTGTACAGATAATATCGGGCAATAAACGTGCAACAAAAAAATTGATTGTAAATAACAAATAATTTTTAAAATACAATCCTTCAAAACAATGAAACATTATGCTCTTATAGTTGCAGGCGGTAAGGGTTTAAGAATGGGAGAGCAAATTCCAAAACAATTTCTTTTGTTGAAAGGAAAGCCGTTGCTTATGCACACCATTACTAATATCTATTCCTTTAATTCAAATCTTAATATTATTCTTGTTTTACCTAAGGATTATATGTCTGTTTGGGAAAGTCTTTGTAATAAATACGATTTTACCATACCTTTAAGGGTTATTACAGGAGGTAATGAAAGATTTTATTCTGTAAAAAACGGCTTGGAACATGTAGAAAATGATTCTATTGTGGCTATTCACGATGGTGTTCGTCCCTTTGTAAGACGTAAAGTTTGGGAACAATGTATGTGTATGGCAAAAGATAAAGATAATGCTATCCCTGCTTTACATCCACGAGACAGTATAAGATTTCAAACAAAATCGGTAGATAGAAATATGATTTATCTTGTTCAAACTCCACAATGTTTTAAGTCTAATTTGATAAAACAGGCATATACACAACCATATAATGACCTATTTACTGATGATGCACAGGTTTTTGAGTCTGCTTTTCCAAATAAACAAATAAATATCGTAGAAGGGAACATAGAAAATATAAAAATTACTACTCAATTGGATTTGATTATTGCTAATGCGTTGTAATAAATTATCAGTGATATAGTATTCATAAAAATAAATGCTGTTATTTGTTGTTAAATTTTGATTTTATTTACTAAAAATAAAAGAAAAAAATAATAAATCAGCTATTTTTTTCCTATCTAATAATTTAATAAAAGTTAGAAAAGAAGTGAAATAGCCTTAAAATAAAAAAACGTAATTTTGCTATTGTTAAATGTAAAAATAATAAGTCAATTATGAATGAAAGAATAGCATTATTTCCGGGTTCTTTTGACCCGATAACCAAAGGGCATGAGTCAATAGTTTTAAGAGCTTTACCGTTATTTGACAAAATAATAGTGGCTATCGGTGAAAATATGGCAAAAGATGCTTATTATCCTTTGGATAAACGGTTAGAATGGGTAAAAAAAACTTTTAAATGTTATGAAAATAAAATAGAAATAACTTCTTTCTCTATTCTGACTATTGATTTTTGTAAGCAAAAGGGGGCAAAATATGTTTTAAGGGGCTTGCGCAATCAGATAGATTTTCAATACGAAAGTAATATTGCTCGCATAAATCAAGAATTATCGCCTGATATAGAAAGTATTTTTCTGCTTACAACACCGGAAGATGCAGTAATTAGTTCGTCATTTGTAAAAGAAATAATAAATTTTGGAGGTGATGTGAGAAAGTTCCTTCCGCAATCAATAGCAGAAGAAATACATAAACTATAAAATATGGGAAAAGTTGAATTCAAATCAGGAACGATGTTATATCCTCTTCCTGTGGTTATGGTTAGTTGTGGAGAAACAATAAATGAATACAATATTATTACTGTTGCATGGACAGGCATTCTTTCATCAGAACCGCCAATGTGTTATATATCTGTTCGTAAATCACGTTATTCTCACGCTATTATTTCAAAAACAGGTTGTTTTGTTATCAATCTTACAACAGAACGATTGGCAAAAGTTACAGATTGGTGTGGAGTAAAAAGCGGGCGACAATATAATAAGTTTATTGAGACAGGATTAACTCCTGTAAAAGCCCCACATCTTAATGCTCCAATGATTGCAGAAAGTCCTTTATGTTTGGAATGTAAGGTTGTAAATGTAATGGAATTGGGGTCTCATGATTGTTTTGTTGCTAATATTGTAGGTGTGCAGGCTGATGAACGTTACATTGACAGAAAAACAGGGGAATTTAATTTGGAAAAGGCTAATTTAATAGCGTTTTCACATGGGAAATATTATAATATTGGGGAGCGATTGGGCTTTTTTGGTTATTCTATTGAGAAAAAAAAGAAGAAATAATAAGACTTATTTCTTCTTTTATAACTAAATAAATAGCTTTTTGAATCTAATAATAAATTTTCCATCCTAATGATAGTCCCCAATTAAAGCCAGTAAAAGGTGAATTTTGAGAATAACCAAAACCATATTCACAAAAAGGATTTATCAATATAGCACCATCTACATCTTCATATAAAATATAAGATAAGTTAGTTCCAATTCCAGCATTTAATGTTAGTTTATCGGTTATTCCTTTGATTTTTGAAAATCTTAAAAAACTCCAATAGGGTCGTATTTTGAACTTATCATTTACATTTATATTAAACCCCATAGTGCTAAAAGTTCCCATACCTAAAACAATTATAGCATTTCCTTCTAAATCACTAATATCTCCTCCCCGCATAACTAAATACAATATTCCTAATAATGAAAATGGTTCAAAGTTAAAATAATTTTTACCTGCATGAATGCTACTATTGAAATCTACGTAATAGTAGTTCAATGAAAATTCAAAAGTTAAGGCATTATAAGAATTTGCTATATTCACACAAGGCAAATGTTTATATCCACCAGCAATATAAATAGCATAAGGTTGATTCCATTGAGCTGAGATTTCTTTAGGAATCAATATTATTGTTAGTATTATAATAAATAGGCATTTTTTCATATTTACTGATTTATTATTATCATATTCAACCTTTCCAAATATAAATTAAGGAGGCATAAATTATGCCTCCTTAATTTTATTATTTTTTTCGTGTTTCTGTAACACATTGAGAACCTTCAACTTTTCCAGATACAATTTTTGCACTTCCTCCAACGGAACCTGTAATACATTTCTTTTCTGTTGTAATGCCTGTAGTTCGATTTGTAGTTCGTTCGGTTTTAATACAGGTTTTATTATTTCCTACACCAACACATGTTTCTGTTTTTGTTTCAGACGTTTTTTCGGTAGATATAACTTTACCATATTTTTCATCCTTCTTTTTATTTTGTTGCTCTTGTCTGTGTTTATTTAATTCTCCATAGTCTTGGGAATTTGTAAATAAAGTTTGTGCATTTATACTTATATTGACACCAAACAACGTTATAATCCCTATTATTAAAAATTTTTTCATATTTGTATTAATTTATTGTTCCTTTCCCTCCACATGTACTACATTTTCTAACTTCTCTTGATAGATAAGTCCCCTTCCCATTACATTGTTGACATTTTACTTTATTTTTAATCACTTCTCCATTAACAATTACATCATCTTTTCCATCTCCACCACAATTAGGACAGTTTCTTTTAACATCAACATAAACGGATCCAATTCCTTCACACGTTGGACATTGGCGAGGTTGAAATTGTAATAAATTTAAATCTGCTTTTGCAGTTTGTACAGATAATGCCTTATCGGCAGAAGTTGATAATGATACAGTTTGCATTGCAATATCATTATTTTTTACTTGACCATTTACATTTAGGGTAGTAAATGACGTTATAACAAGGATAACTACCACTACAATTTTTTTCATTACTAATAAATTAAAATTTAGACGGCAAAAGTATCATTATAAAGCAATGCAATGCAAGCCTAAAGCGTCATAAAAAAAGACGTTATATGTCTTTTTTATGACAAATTCTAATTTATGTTGCTATTTATACTACTCTGTAATGCGTAAATGCTCAAAAAAATCATAATCAAGTACATCACAGATAATTATTAATAGATCTGTATTTAATGATTTAGCTTCAAAAATACGATAAATGTTAGTTCTGGAAGTATGAATTTTGTATGCAAAATTAGTAATTGTCATTCCGCTTTTCAAAAACTCCTCCTTAATTAATGTACCCATGTGTAAGTTTTTATTCCATTTCATAATAATAAAACGTGAGTTGTTTATCACTGCCATTAGGTTCTCACAAAAACCCCACCACATAGACAAACAGAACTCACGACAACACGAGTAGTATGCATGTGGTGTATAAGCAGTTTAAATTTTGTGAGAATTTAATGACAGTTTTATTTAACTTATACTTTTATTTTCTTACACACTGTTTTATGTGTAATGGCGACAAAATTACTAAAAAAATAATGGTTTAATACAATTTAGATAAATTTTGAGCTTGTTTTGTTAAGTTATTTTACTGTTTTTTGAAAGTATGTTTAATACTTCAGACAGAAAGATAATAACCATGCAATGATTAAAAAAATCACTTTCGTAAAATAACATTTTTTTACTTTATAATAATATATTTTCAATTTACAAACAATGTTAATTTTGTTGGAGGAAATGTGGTTTTTGCTGTATATTTTCCCATTTTGATAAGATAATAAAACCTGAATTATCCCGCTATAAAGGAAGTGTTTGTAAAAAGTCTTATTGTTTTATAAATTTGTTATTGCTAATTACTTGATTATCTTTTGAAATTAGTTTAATAGTATAAATTCCATTAGCAAAATGGCTAACATCAATAGTCGTTTCATTGTTATTTATTTGCACTTGAAGCATTTTCCTGCCCATAATATCATTTATTATTAAATGTCCATTTGGAATATTTTTAATATTGAGGTAATTTGAAACAGGATTAGGGTAAATTCTCAAGTCATTTATTTGTTTGTATGTTTCATTTAAAGACGAAACAGGTTCTAAACAAATATCAGAATGAAATATATTGTCAGAAGAGAGAGTAATTTCTACATTTTTTGTTATGTAACCGTACTTGGAAAATGTAAAATTATATGTTCCATTATGAAGAGGACGGAAAAAATAACCGTTTTCTTTTGAAAATACTTCGGAATTATCTCTGTCGTGTCCGTTTATATGTATAAAAACGCTATCAAGTGCTTCTCCTGTATAGCAATCGGTAACTACACCATTTACACCTTTTAAACATTCTTCAAGTAAACACAATAGAGATGGATATAATTTGTTCCAATAAGAAGGTAGGGTAGAAGCCGCAGGTGTTTTAGTTGTTGAAACTTCAAGAGTGATTTCTCTTTGTCGCAGGAAATATGTATGATAATCTTGACGAGAACCTGATATTTTATACCAGTCTGCACCCAAAACATACCCTGATGAATAAGGATAAGTAAAATAAGAATTGTCATAATGTCGTAATGTATCTACGAAACGCTGACATGTTTCTATAAACCATTGATTATCGGCATGACTTTCTATACCTGATGGTAAAATATCATCAAAAGGATAATTGCAAACTTCAGCTCCACCGTGCAAGTTTGCGTTAATATCAAATCGTTGTGCTTTTGCATAAAGAATAAATGCTTTTGTTTCAGCTTCTACAAGTGTTAAATTATTCGGATTGTTACTGGATGTTGCAGGAAAATCTCTATTAAGGTCGTAATTGCGGGCATTATATCTTTGTGCGGCACTAATATCATTGTCATTTGGCAGATATGTGCCGTCCGGATTAGCAAAAGGACAGATATAAACTTCTACATTGTTTATTATATTTGCAATTTGGGTATCAGAATAGTTAGAAAGAAGGTAGTCTGCAAGGCGTAAAAGCATAATAGCTCCTGTCAATTCATCACCGTGCATAGAAGATGAATAGAAAAATTTAGGTTTATTATTTGTTTGATTAACATTGTTAGAAATTTTTACAGCAAGCAGAAGTTTATTATTGGTAGTATAGCCTATTGTATCTAAAATGCATAGATGAGGATAATTGTTTGCAAAGTTCCTCATCATAGAATCATATACCGAATAAGCAGGATAACGATTCCAAGTACTCATTTGGCTTATATTTGTAGCTATTAAGGCTTTTGTATCATTGTTTTGTGCCTCTAAACATGGTTTGTCCATGCAGTAAAACAATAAAAGTATGACGATAATTTTTTTCATAGAAAATACAATTTGATAATTTTGTTTGGTATGTCTTATTTTTATCTTTATTATTTGTCAATAAATCTTTCTGTTATTGGTAAATATGAATCAATGCGTCTGTCTCTCATGAATGGCCAGTGCGTCCTGTAATGGTTGGTTAAGGAAGTATCTATTTCAATTATAGCATTTTCTTCTTCCAAGTGAGGAGATTGATGCAAAATTGTTCCAAAAGGATTACATACAAAACTGCCTCCCCAGAATTGCATTTTGTTTTCTATACCTGTACGATTGACAGAAACCGTATGAACTCCATTCGCTACAGCATGGGAACGCTGTATTGTTTGCCACGCATTATATTGTTCTGTGTTTGTTTCTGCGTCCTGCGATAATGCCCATCCGATAGCTGTAGGGTAAAATAGAATTTCTGCACCCATTAAGGCTGTTATCCTGCTTGCTTCTGGATACCATTGGTCCCAACAAATCAAGACTCCTATACGACCAAAACTTGTTTCAAATGTTTTATATCCTAAATCTCCGGGAGTAAAATAAAACTTTTCATAATAACCGGGGTCATCAGGTATGTGCATTTTGCGATAAATGCCAAGTAAAGTACCATTATCAATAACTGTTGCAGTGTTGTGATAAATACCTTGCGTACGTTTTTCAAACAAAGATGCTATAATCACAATTCCATATTCTTTGGATACAGCACAAAGTTTTTCTGTTGTTTGACCGGGAATAGTTTCTGCAATTTTGAAATTATCATAATCTTCTACATCACAAAAGTATAATGAAGCAAAAAGTTCCTGTAAACAAATTATATTTGCTCCATTTTGAGATAAAGTTTTAATGTTTGCTATTGTTTTTTCAATGTTCTGTTCTATATTTGATGTGCATTTTTGCTGTACAAATCCTATTTTTATTTTCATTTTATTGTATAATATTAATAAATATGCTGCAAAAATATAATTTTTTCTAAATAAACTATTTATTTTACTGATTATGTGTCATTATGTCTAAAATCAACTCATCTGTTTCATCCATACCATAACGACCAATTTTACCGATGTTTTCTATTGCTTTCTCAATATATTTGGACGCTATTCCATCTGTTTCATCTACAACAACATTGTGCATGGCAAGAAGTTCGGAATCAAAAGCAGCATTTAACCCTGTGCTAATTTTTAAGGCGCAACTTGGTTTTGCCCCATCGCAAATCATACCGGTTATAGTATTTATCATATTTCTGATAGCAAAACATATTTGTTCAAAAGAACCATTTTCAAGATAAACAATAGCAGATGTAACACCTATTGATGCGTTAACTATTCCACAAAGAGCAGACAAACGACCAATGCGACTTTTAATATATATTGACATCAAATTTGACAGAATTAATGCTCTAATTATTTTTTCTTCACTGCAATTAAGTTCCAATCCAAATTCATAAACAGGAATTGTACATGTTATTCCCTGATTTCCACTACCAAAATTACTGTAAATAGGTAGTGTTGCTCCACCCATTCTTGCATCAGAAGCAGCACAAGTATGAGCAATTATTTTTTTTCTTAAATTCAATCCGCTATCTTTACTTAATAACAGTCCGCTGTGCAAACCGTAATTTCCATGCAATCCTTCATCAACCATAGCCTCATTGACTTTTGCCGTATCTAAAATCCATTGCAAATCCTCTATAGATGCAGTTGTGGCATAATCATAAACAAGACGTGCATTCAATTCTTGCAACAATAACCCTTGTTGTCCTTCATTTTCTCCTTCATTTTGAACAGAAGAAATATTTTTTTCTACAAGTTTTTCTCCATTTTTTTCAATCAAAACAAAGTTTGTATGTTGTTTTGATATTATGGCTTTGGCATACTTTGTTTCGGTTTTATCAAAACATACAGCTTCAATGTAAAGTTTCTCATTTGTATTTTTAAGATTTATCTCTATTTTATGCTCTTCAAGCCATTGTTTTGCTTCTTCAACGTGTAATCTTGCATTTGCTAAAACTTGTAATTCTTGACGACTGTCTCCACAAACAATCCCCAAAGCTACAGCTATAGGCAAACCAATCATGTCTGTTCCCGGTATACCAACTCCCATAGCATTTTTAATAATATTGCGACTTAACCATAATTCAACCTTTTCAACAGGTAAATTCAGAGTTTCTTTTGCTTTTGTAACCGCAAGCGCTACAGCTACAGGTTCTGTACAACCTACGGCTATAGCAATGTTTTGATGTAAAATTTTACTAATCTGTGTGAAATCCATTGTAATAATACTATTTTAATGGCTGCAAAGATAGTTTTATTTATTGTATTTTCAGTTTAATTCACTGTTTTTTTCAATTAAATCCTTGTTTTCAATCATCAAATAAACAAAAAAATAGTTTGAGATAGTGTTAAAAGAAAAAAGGGCGAATAATTTTTTATTCGCCCTTGTGATTTATACAGTGATTAAACTTTGAGAGATGTTAGCAAACACCAAGTTCAATCATAGAATCTGCAACTTTGATAAAGCCTGCAATGTTTGCACCTTTAACGTAGTTTATGTATCCGTTAGCTTCCGTACCATATTTGATACAGTTGTTGTGAATAGAGTCCATCATAGCGTGCAATCTTTTATCAACTTCTTCACCAGTCCAAGAGATATGACCTGCATTTTGGCTCATTTCCAAACCGGATACACCTACACCACCTGCGTTAGCGGCTTTTCCTGGAGCAAATGCAACGCTTGCTTTCTGCAATTCGTGAATAGCATCGGCTGTGCAACCCATATTTGAAACTTCGCAAACTACTTTTACACCATTAGCAATAAGTGTTTTTGCATCGTTAGCATCCAATTCATTCTGAATAGCACATGGCATAGCAATATCAACTTTAGCTTCCCAAGGTTTTTTGCCTGCAATGAATTTAGCAGAAGGGAATTTTGTTGCGAAAGGTGCTACAACATTGTTGTTAGATTCACGAAGTTCTAACATGTATTCAATCTTTTCAGCATTCATTCCTTCCTCATCATAGATATATCCATCAGGACCTGATATACAAACAACTTTTGCTCCAAGTTCGGTAGCTTTCAAAGCTGCTCCCCATGCAACGTTACCGAAGCCGGAAAGTGCAATTTTCATACCTTTTAATTCAAGGTTTTTAGATTTCAACATGTTTACAACAAAATAAACTCCACCAAAACCTGTTGCTTCGGGACGAAGAATAGAACCGCCCCAATTTCCACCTTTACCGGTTAAAACTCCGGTGTTTTCACGTGCAAGTTTTTTGTACATACCATAAAGATAACCTATTTCACGTCCGCCAACTCCTATGTCACCGGCAGGAACGTCAGTGTCAGGACCAATGTATTTGTAGAGTTCGGTCATAAATGCTTGGCAGAAACGCATAATTTCGTTATCTGATTTGCCTTTAGGGTCGAAATCTGAACCACCTTTTCCGCCACCCATTGGCAAAGTAGTTAAAGAGTTTTTGAAAGTTTGTTCAAAACCTAAAAACTTCAATGTGTCAAGGGTTACTGTTGGGTGGAAACGCAAACCTCCTTTGTAAGGTCCGATAGCGTTATTGAACTGAACGCGGAAACCGCGGTTGATGTTGATATTTCCTTTGTCGTCAATCCATTCTACTTTGAATTGGAAAATACGATCGGGTTCAACCATACGTTCAACGATTTTGTGTTGATCATATTTAGGGTTTTTTGCTACGAAGTCTTCTATTGATTCTAAAACTTCTGTTACAGCCTGCAAGAATAAATCTTGTCCTGGATTTTTTGCCTTTACATCGGCAAGGATTTTTTTTACATCCATTTGTTGTATATTTTAATATTTGTACTAATTTAAGACCTCTTATTTGGTAATGAAATACAAAAATAAGAGGCGGCAAAGGTAATACTTTTTTTTGGGAAAACAAGGATTTTTTAAGAAAAGACAAAAAACATTTTAATTTTTTTTTCAACAAAAACATTCTGCATATTTTAATATATGTTTGTTAATGATCTTCCGGTTTTATCATTAAATAAAAATTTTTGCAAAGATATGAAAAAAGATTGTTGGTTTGCTGGAATTTAAAGTGGTTAATTTTTGAGAAAAACATCAATTAATAGTTTTTGCGACTCAATAATTTCAGTCCTTTTTTGGCACAAAAAACTTATAAAAAAACCAAAATTATTTGGAGTTTCAAGTTTTTTCTTACTTTTGTACTTTCAAATTTAAGAAAATGAATAAACATAATATAAATACGCTATTAAAAGCACAGAAACGGGCATTAGACGCACGTTCTCTCCCTGATAGGCTTTTCGTGGGGGTGGTGGGGGCAACCGCCTCGTTTTCAGGCAGTTACATTGCGTATATCGTTAAACTGTTTATCCGCTTCAACTATTCTCTCCCTGCATCACACCAATTCATTTTTAACTTACTTAAAATCTTCACCCGTATGTGCAAGTCATTTATTTGCATAAGGAGAGGTTTTACTGTTATACCTCATACGTCAGCAGTTATGTGGAAAACCGCTGTCTGCATACGCAAATCCGCATTTTACATCCACAATCTTAAAATCGTTAAATATGAAAATTAAATATATCTTTAAACAAATTTCAGTGGCTTCCAAAAATCAGCAATCTACCTACCTGGGATTCCTGGGTATCTACCGCAAATTCCTGGGTATCTACCGCGCCGTATTAAATATGACAAATGAAAATAAATATAAACAGATATATATAATTAAAAATCAAATAATTAAAAAATTTAATCAAGATGAAAAAAATCTTTATGGTAGCGATTATTGCAATCGCAATGTTTGCAACCTTTAATGCAAACGGACAAAGTGTCGGAAATACCTTTACTGTTAGTGGTGTTACCTATAAAATCACAAGTCTTTCACCTAATGAGGTACAACTTGGTGATGGTAGCTATAATACTGATGCTTTTGCAACTAACCCCACAGGAAGTTACACAATTTTAGATTCTGTAACGGGCGGGACAGGAAATTTAACCTATTCCGTTACATCAATAGGAGTTTGTGCTTTTTATTATTGCACAGGTTTAACCTCAATAACCATTGGTAATTCTGTTATATCAATAGGAAATTGGTCTTTTGTGGGTTGCAGCAGTTTAACTTCGGTAACTATTCCAAATTCCGTTACGTCAATAGGAAATTCTGCTTTTCGAGAGTGCAGAGGCTTAACATCATTAACTATTCCTAATTCGGTTACATCAATAGGAAATTATGCTTTTTCTGGTTGCAGCGGATTAACAGGTATATTAACCATTCCTAATTCGGTTATAACTATAGATACTGCCGCTTTTTATAGTTGTAGCGGATTAACTTCGGTAACAATTGGTAATTCAGTTACGTTAATAGGAGATGAAGCTTTTGCTAATTGTTATGGATTAACAGGTACATTAACCATTCCTAATTCGGTTACGTCAATAGGAAGTTATGCTTTTGTTAATTGCGGATTTACAGATATAATTAATAACTCAGCAAGTTTTAAGTTTGCATCTGCCGCTTCTGTTGGAACAGCGAAAGTTCTTTTGTCCGCTTCTCATACAAGTGATGATTTTGATTATGCTTATGATAAACATATTGGTTGTTTAGCAGTAGGTCAATTAACAATTCCAAATACAGTTACATCAATAGGTGATTCTGCTTTTCGTTATTGTATAGGCTTAACATCATTAACTATTGGCAATTCGGTTACATCAATAGGAAAGAGGGCTTTTTCTTATTGCAGCGGCTTAACAGGTTCATTAACCATTCCTAATTCTATTACTATAATAGATACTGCTGTTTTTTATAATTGCAGCGGCTTAACTTCAGTAACTATTCCTAATTCGGTTACGTCAATAGGAAAATATGCTTTTTATGGTTGTAGCGGATTAACAGGTTCATTAACCATTCCTAATTCTGTTACTATAATAGATACTGCTGTTTTTTATAATTGTAGTGGTTTAACAGGTCAATTAACTATTCCTAATTCCGTTACGTCAATAAAAGCTTATGCTTTTAGAGGTTGCAGCGGCTTAACATCATTAACTATTGGTAATTCTGTTACGACAATAGATGATTATGCTTTTTTGAATTGTAGTGGCTTGAGAGAAATAACCAGTTTGGCGGTAACACCACCAACTATTCCCAATACTTATGTTTTTAATAATGTTTCAAAGAATATTCCTGTTCATG
>JAISUE010000050.1 GCA_031272245.1 Bacteroidales bacterium | reverse complement strand
GCTATGGCAGTAAGTAAATTAACCTGTACATTTGAATAAGCCTTTAATAATTCCTGATAACTGTAAGTATTTTCATCAAGCAATTCCTGTATAGCATTATAAACAATGTCTAATGTATTGATATTCTCATTGTATTCGTACAAACGATTAAGAACGGCTTGAACATACCACGTATGTCCCTCAAATTTATCGTATAAATAAAAGAAACAGTCTTTACTCAATGAAAATTTATTTGCATTAAAATGTCTGTTTGCAAACGAATAGTAATTATCTTTGTCTATAACATTTAAAGACATTATTTGTGTACTTTGGTAAAAAGGTCTTTTAGCGGACAGAAAAATTTCACTCATAAGATGTTGCCTGCTACCTGAAAAAATAAATTTCACATTTGGTAAAAACTGTATATAGGAACGTAATAAGGCTTCTGTACCTTTTTCCTGATATTCTGCCACCTGTTGAAATTCATCTATTGCAATATAACAACGTCTATGCGATTGTTTCAAATACTCAAACACTTCCTTTAATCCTTTTTCGGTATTTTCCTGCTCAATTTTGATACTTAACTCAGGTTTGCCTGAAATAGAATCATAAGATAGCGTTGGTCGCAAACTCTTAAAAAAAACGGCAAAATTTTTCGCTACTTTTTCAACACTTTTATCAGATTTTCCAAATACATTTTCAGCAAATAATTTTACAAAATCATTAAAATTCTGCGTGGAATATATGTCCAAATATATACATATAACATCTTTATCTCGTGCAGTAATGTTATAAAAAATATGATGTATCAAACCAGTTTTGCCAAATCTGCGAGGACTTATCAAAGATACATTTCTATCATTCTCAAGAGCAGATATTATTTTATCTTTTTCTGTTTCACGGTCGCAGAAATAATCAGGTGAAAAATAACCTGCTATTAAAAATGGATTATATGGTTTTTCTTTTTTCATCAAATTCAAAGGCTATAAGATATTTTTTTTGCAAAGGTACAATTATTTCGCAAAGTGCGAAACGCAAAATGCGAAATCAGCATTTATTATTGTCAGCACAATGGTAGTTATAATTCAATAAACATTGTATCATATCAATACTAAAAACAGGTATATTTAGTTTTTGCAATACGTCTTGTCTTTCAGCAAAGGAATCATCTATAAAAATAGAATTTATATTATCTATGTATTCCGTTTTATTCTTTTCCGCATCAATATGAATAATTCTGTCAAAAATTTTATCTAATCTAAATTTTGCCAATGTTTCCTTTATATCGTTTTTATGTTTAGTTAATAATGTTATTTTTATATTTTCGTTAAAACATTGATATAAAAAACATATCAATTCCGTATTAACATATTTTTCTTCTATCACTAAACAATCATCAAAATCACAAAAAACTTCGTTATAATGAATATCAATTTTGAATTTATTATCTAATGCTCTGTCTAATTCTACTGAATAATTGTTCTCTAAAATAGAAACATCATAATCAAATGCATCAAATAATGTAAGTAAAGCAAAATTTATCCCTTTTGCTCTAAATAATGAAGAAGAGCCTCCCAAACGAGCAGCAATTTCTAACAGAACTAATTCATTATATTGATTTCTTTTTAATTGAACAAACCATGCACCTCTAAATTTAACATTTGCATTTATTTTATTAACTATTTCAAAAAACTCATTATTTTCTTCTATATAAGGTACTGTATTTACGCTTATGCCATTCATTATTCTTTGCCTGATTCTCGGTGCATAAAACATAAGTTCTCCTTTCCTATTTGTAAAACAATCAACTGTATATTCGTCTCCACAAAGATATTCACATAACAAAGACTCAGGATATGTTGCAATATAATCTGTTAAACTTTCTGCTGTTTCTATTTTCTTTGTGCCTCTTGAACCATATCCTACATCTGGTTTTCCAAAAACAGGAAATTTTTTAATTGAAAACACATCAAAAATGTCTGGACATTTAATAATGCTATATAATTTAGAATAAGTTTTTCTTTTAGACAAACAAAGTTCAACCGTTTCCAAGTCTGAACATATTATTTTACATCCTATCTCATTTTCATTTTGTTTAAGTGCCGCAATAACAGCATCCATAGCCGGATAAATTGCATCAATTTTATTATCTGTTACGATTTGCTTTATAGCAGGAATAAAATTTGTATCTGTTATAAAAGGGATATTTCCAATATAATTTTCAAAAACAAAATATCCGTGATCATCTACACTACTTCCTCCAATCACATTAAAATAGGTTGAATACCGCAATGAACGATATATTTCCAATGCTATTTCCGAACCACATGGGAAGACAAAAATATTTTTTTTCATTACGCTGTCCTCCTTTCTTCATAGAAAGACAGCATGCAGAAGTTTAGATTAAGCCTCCCTCTCTTCTCTTCTCTTCTCTTCTCTTCTCTTCTCTTCTCTTCTCTTCTCTTCTCTTCTCTTCTCTTCTCCTTCTATCACAAATTTCAACAAACCTTTACTCCTCTCTTTTATACGCCTTGCCGGTATTCCGGTGTAAATCCCCCACTCTTCCAAATCTTCATTAACCAAAGACATTGCACCCACAGCCACCCCTTCTCCTATTGTCAATGAGGGAAATATAATACAGCACGCTCCTATCTGCGAACATCTTTTTATAATAACCTTACCTCCTGTTACATTAGTAGTTGTAACATCATTCATCGGACTCATAAGGTACTCACCGGAAAAGTCATCACTTGCAGAAAAAACTATACAACGAGGAGATAATCCTGTATAATCCTCCATTACAATACCCAAACTGCCGTATAAGGCACAAAAAGCAGCGATATGTACTTGGTTTCCTATGGTTATATCACCAGAAAGTATACAAAAATCATCTATTCTAACATTATCTCCTATGCTTATTTTCTCCGGTGAGTACAGACTACACTTTCGGCTTATTAAAACATTTGAACCAAA
>JAISUE010000015.1 GCA_031272245.1 Bacteroidales bacterium | reverse complement strand
TCGCTCGTTTCTTTATCGTTACCCGTTAATGCACATTTTTAGAGAAAAAGTTGTTTGATAGGGGTTTGTAAAGATTTTTTACTACCTTTGCAAACTCAAATAAAACAAAAATATTAATTTAATATGAATAATGCAACATTTTTCTTCAAAGAACCTAAAAACGAACCGGGATTAGGTTATGCTCCAAATTCTTCCGAAAGGATTGAATTGGAAAAAGAACTCAAACGTCAGTACAACACTTGTATTGAGATTCCATTGATAGTTAATGGAAAAGAAATAAAAACAGGCGAAATCGGAAAGGTTACAATGCCAACAGAACACGGACATGTACTCGCCACTTACCACAAAGCAACCAAAGAAGTCGTGCAACAGGCTATTGACTGCGCAATGGAAGCAAGACGCAAATGGGAAAAGGTAGACTGGATTGACCGTTGCTCAATCATGCAGCGTGCCGCAGAGTTGTTAAGCAAAAAGTATCGTTACAAACTCAACGCCGCTACAATGCTCGGTCAGGGTAAAAACCCCTTTCAGGCTGAAATAGACTCCGCCTGCGAAGCAATAGACTTCCTGCGTTTTAATGCTTACTACGCTTCAAAGATTTATGCACAGCAACCCATGAGCGACAACACGGCAATAAACCGTATGGAATACCGTCCTTTGGAAGGCTTCGTCTATGCAATTTCTCCGTTCAATTTCACGGCGATTGCCTGCAACTTAAACATTTCTCCTGTCCTGATGGGCAATGTTACAATATGGAAACCTGCAACTACGGCTATCCTCTCAAATTATTATTTGATGAAAGTCTTTCAGGAAGCAGGCATCCCTGACGGTGTTATCAACTTTTTGCCGGGTAGCGGTGCGGTTATTTCCGATACCTGCTTCGCTTCTCCACATCTGGCAGGCATTCATTTCACAGGTTCAACAGGAACTTTCAACAACTTCTGGAAACAAATAGGAGACAACGTTGGAAATTACAGAACATATCCAAAAATCGTTGGTGAAACAGGCGGTAAAGACTTTATTTTTGCTCATCAATCAGCCTGCCCTAAAGAACTGGCTGTTGCCATTGTTCGCGGTTCTTTTGAATATCAGGGACAAAAATGTTCTGCAGCCTCCCGCTCTTATGTTCCAAAGGGATTGTGGGACGAAACCTTCGGATATATCAAGGAGATGATGAAAGAAGTTAAAATGGGCTGCGTAACCGAAATGTCCAACTATGTTAATGCTGTTATTGACGAAAAGGCTTTCAATGATATAATGAAATATGTTGATGCGGCAAAGACTGCTTCCGATGCACAGATTGTTCTTGGTGGCAACGGAGATAAGAGCAAAGGTTATTTCATTGAACCTACAATTATCCTCACTTCCAATCCTCATTATGCAACGATGGAAACCGAACTATTCGGTCCCGTTATGACTGTTTATCTTTATGACGATGAAAAATATGAGGAAACTCTGGAATTATGCGACAGCACATCTCCTTATGCTCTGACGGGTTCAATTTTCTCACATTGCACTTATGCAACACGCAAAGCAATGAAGAAACTTCGTTATTCGGCAGGCAATTTCTATATCAACGACAAACCAACCGGAGCCGTTGTCGGCAATCAGCCTTTTGGAGGTGCGAGAGCCTCCGGCACAAACGACAAAGCAGGCAGTGAATTAAACCTTTATCGTTGGGTAAGTCCTCGCTGTATAAAGGAAACGCTGCTTCCGGCAACCGACTTTAAATATCCTTTCATGGGATAATATTGTAATAAAATCTTTTTCATATTAGCGAAACTTCGGTTTCGCTTTTTTTTGTTTATATTATTCGTTCCGGTATTCCTGCTGTTTCTTTTTTGATAATTTTTTTATCACCTCATCTCTGGAATGAATTATCAATTCTTTTAATAATTCATCATCCATTTTTTCAAAACATATTGAATTCCATTGATAAGTATCGCCGGCATGAACGGGTTTTTTCACGTATTCAAAATGTTCTCTTAACCAAATGCTGCGTTGCGGGTCACATTTCATATTGAGAAGCAAATCTCCATTGTGCCGTTCCAAACCAACATAAGCGAACATCTTCCCCATAACCTTGAAAACCAAAGTGTCATCGCCAAAAGGAAAACTTTCTTCCGCACCTTTTACAGACATACAAAAATCTCTCAATTCTTCTATATTCATAATTTATTAGAAAATTTTCAAAAAATAACTGTTTTTTTCTTTATTCATTAGTGCAAATATAGGAAAATTAGATTATGGAGACAGCTGTCAGCAAAAAAAGTTGAATTATTTGAAGAAATGTTTGTAGATATAGGAGATAACGAGAAAGTATTACAGACCTTATTTCACAACGCAAAAGGGCGTTTGACGAAAGTTCATAAAAACAGGTACTTTATTGACTATCCGCATTATGTCAATAACGTGCTTGCGGAGTATAACCTTAAGGTTCGCATTGAGCATTTGGAAAAAGAGTGTGAGTTAAGGGACGGCAAGCAGTTAAAGTTATTTGATGATGACGACTGGTAAAACGTTGTGAATTACTCTATTTTGTTAGTGAGAGGGCGAAAATGTTGAATTGAATTAGTGATTAAATGGCAGTTAAATGATGATTAAATGAGGAGATGTGTGTGTGAAAAGACGTACTTTTCGTTTTTCTGTTTATAAATTTAGAAATTCAAACAATAAAACGACTAAATCCTTTATTGATGCCTTGAACCGTCAGAGTGTAACGGTTGAGTCTGTCCGCAACAAACAAAACAAAATCTACGGCATCCCTTTCAGTTTGAAGGACTGACGTTTAAAGCATCTGAAATCGGTAAAGAGTTCGGGCTTCGCTCATTATTTCCGCACTAATGTTTGGAATTTCCGCATTATTGCAGAAAATTTAATAAGTAATACAAATAAATCTAATATAATAACTAAAAAAAGTAACAAAAATGAGTAAAGCCGTAAGATTGTTTTCACAAGGAAACGCAGCATTTTACAATTGGGCGGATAATTTCCGCATTGGAATTCAGGACACTGCGACTTCGGCAGCGGACTGGTCAATTAAAATAATTTTAATAAATAATAAAATATAATAATGTCTAACTTAAATTTTAATAAAACATGACAAAAAAAAGAAATCTTAAAATGAAAAGAACAAGGCTTTTTCTTTTGGCTGCAATAGCGGTTTTTGTTTTTGGACTTGGTGCTTGCAATCACGCTGAAACACCAACAGACTTTGAGCCTGTTTACAAACTTTTTCCTACAAAAAATATTTGGACTTTCATTAAGTTAAACACCAGAAACGGACTTATGTGGCAGGTTCAATTTACTGTAAGCAATGATGGATCACGTTTTGAAACGCCTTTGAACGCAGATAAACTTGTCGGTGCAGATGAAGAAAAAGATGGCAGATTCACTCTTTATTCTACGGAAAATATCTATAATCTTATTTTGCTTGACCAAATAAATGGGAAAACGTGGCAGGTTCAATGGTCAGGGGAAACGGAAAACAGGGTTGTTTTGCCAATTACTGATGCATTATTAAAATAATTAAATTCAATAAATACATAAAATAAGATGAAAAAAACAGTTTTAACAGCAGTGTTGCTCATTGTTTCAATAGCATTATATGGGCAAAAGGATGTAACCAAATTTCTTGGCATTCCCGTTGACGGAACAAAGGCGGAAATGATACAAAAATTGAAAGCCAAAGGCTATACTTCAAGTACCCTTGATAAGGATGTTTTGGTCGGAGAATTTAACGGAAGAGATGTTAATATCCATGTTGCAACCAATAATAATAAGGTATGGAGGATTGCGGTTATTGATGTTCTAGAAACTGATGAAAGACAAATTAAAATCAAGTTTAATAATCTTTGCAAACAGTTTGAGAATAATAAAAATTATGTGTCATTATTACTGGATCAAACTTTGTCTGATGAAGAGAAAATATCTTATGAAATGACAGTTCATGCAAAGCAATATCAAGCCGTTTTTTATCAAGAACCTGCAAACGTTGATACTGCTGCTATGACTGAAGAATTCAATTCTTTTCTTTTAACAAAATATACCGAAGAAGAACTTGCCAATCCAACGGAAGAAATGAAATCAAAAATGAATACGGATTTAATTACATATATGTCTGAAAAGCTGTTGAAAAAAACAGTTTGGTTTACGATTGTTGAAGATTATGGAAAATATTCTATTATAATGTTCTATGATAATAAATATAACCAAGCAAGCGGAGACGATCTGTAGAAAATAACAGGCAATTCAATAAGAATATTAAAGAGAAAGTCGGAAAACATTATTGACTGTATAAGCAGCGGAGAAAACATAACCTTCGCTGCTTTTGTATTGTAATTGACTGAATAAACTCCATGAATCGAAAAATTATTAGTGATTTTACATCTTATAAAAAACATAACATCATGGAAGTAGTATAAAAAATAATGAATGTTAAAGATTTAATTCCTTTCCTTAAATTACTGTGAGAGGATGGGGAAATGAAAGTTGAAGTCTTTGTTTTTCCGTTGGAAGAAGACAAAAAAAATACTGTTTCCATTCATAAATTAAAAGGTGCTTTGAAAGAATATGCAAATGAGGAATTGAGAAACAGGGAAAATGAGGCGTGATTATTAAATATCAAAGAAAAATATGACGATATTTGATACAAACACTATCCTTCGGTTCATTATTCTCTTTTTCACATTACTATTTTGGACGATAATTGCCTTTCCCATCTCCGTTCCAATCTCAACAATCATCGTTTCCGTTTTTCCAACCATTGTTTCAACCGCAGCAACCCTCGTTTCAAGTCTTTTAAAAATATTTGAAGCGGTTATAACATTTGTTGCAGGTTCAAAAACGAAATTTTTCGCTTATAAAACATCATTTGCACGATTTGCAAACGCATTTGCAAGAGTTAAAAACTCGTTTGCAAAGTTTGAAAACTCGTTTGCACGGTTTGAAAACTCGTTTGCAAAGTTCAAAACGACTGTTGAAAATGCAGCAATCAAAGTTGATAAACCATTGAGAATGATTGAGTTGGTTGGAACGAGGGTTTTTGCGTTTCCGCAAGCCGTTGGCATTGCGGTTATGAAAGTTAAGTCCTTCGGACTGATGGTTGAAAGGTTTTAAACCAACGTTGAACGGAAGGTAATTACGGTTGATGAGAATATAATATTTAATATGCTTTACTGCTCTGAGGTAGTTCTGTCACTTACCGTTTTCCAACGCCTCATCCTCTTTTTCACGTTGCCATCAACAACAAAATAGTCTATCAATGGTGCAAAGACGTTCATCAAAAGAATAGCAAGCATCATCCCCTCAGGGTATGCAGGATTGACAACCCGTATCAACACCGCCATCAAGCCTATTAAAAATCCGTAAATATATTTGCCTCTGTCGGTTTGTGAAGAAGTAACAGGGTCGGTAGCCATAAAGACCGCTCCAAACATAAAGCCTCCCATTAAAAAGTGACAGTAGAAAGGCAAATTCATATAAGCGTTGTCCGCCGAACCGATAAGGTTGAACGTTATGCCCATTGCCGCAGCCCCAACAAAGACCGACAGCATTATTCGCCACGAAGCAATACCCGTAATCAAAAGTAACGCCGCTCCAAGCAGGATGGCAACAACGGAAGTTTCTCCAACACAGCCCGGAATAAAACCAAGAAACATATCAAGTATGGAATTGTGAGGTGCAACTGCTCCCGTCATCATTTCTCCCAAAGGAGTAGCCCCCGAAAAAGCATCTGCCTTGTCGGAAATCCAAACCGTATCACCCGACATCTGTGAAGGGTAGGAGAAAAACAGAAAGGCACGGGCAACAAGCGCAGGATTGAGAAAGTTCATACCCGTTCCACCAAAGATTTCCTTGCCAATGATAACCGCAAACGCCACCGCAACAGCCAGTTGCCAGAGAGGAACATCGGGCGGACAGATAAGAGGAATCAACATTCCCGTTACCAGATAACCTTCATTGACTTCGTGTCCCCTGACTTGAGCAAAAGCAAACTCAATACCCAATCCCACAACGTAGGAAACAACCAGTAGAGGCAGAACTTTTAAGAAACCATACAGGAACATTGTCCAAAAACCAACTTCTGCAAAAGTCTGTCCCTGCGAAACGAAATGCTGCCAGCCCACATTGAACATTCCAAACAAAAGACAGGGTACAAGGGCTATTATAACCAAAGACATGGCTCTTTTCATATCAATCGCATCTCTCAAATGAGCCCCCGATTTCGCCGTATTTTTGGAAACAAAAACAAAACTTTCAAAGGCTTCTACCGTTGATTTCAACCAGTGGAATTTTTGTCCCTTTTCTGTTTTTTCATTTAATTTGTCAAAGAATTTTCTGATTGCTTTCATTCTCCCATTTCCTTTCTCATTAGTTCAAGTCCATTTCTTATTATCTGCTGAATTTCTGTTTTGCTCGGGTCAATTACCTCACACAAAGCAAAGTCTTCACTGTCTATTTCATAAATACCCAACTGCTCCATCTGGTCAATATCTTCAATAATGCAGGCTTTAATCAGTTGCATCGGATAAATGTTCATTGGTAATACTTTTTCAAACTCTCCTGTGAAAACAAACGCTCTTTTACCTCCGTGAAGATTGGCATTTACTTTGACGGGTTTGTTGCAAATCAGGCGCAAAAAGCCATAAGGAAAAGTACGCGAGATGCTGAACTTCTTAAAGCCCGGTAAAATCCAGCCGAAAGGTTCGTAATTATCTCCTTCGCTTATGACTGTTATTTGATTGTCGTAAAAAGACATAAAGCCGTCCGCTTCAACCTTTGTTCCCGTTAAAACATTACCGCTTATGAAACGCAAATGTTTGGTCGTGCTTACATTCTCTTCAATTAAAGGTTTAATACACGCTCCCCGTTTTATTTTATAATAGCCCGTCTGTTTTACTTCTCCGCCTGTTAAAGCAACAATTTTATCGCTGACATACTTTCCTGTTAAAAAAAGTTTGCCGACAGTAATTATGTCTGTTGCATCAATATACCAAATCCTCTCTCCTTTGTTTATTGGATCTAATTTCTCAATTTGAACACTTACGTTACCGCAAGGATGTTTGCCTTCAAAGTAATTGACCTGCAATTTCTCACAGGAAGGTATGAAATCAAGCGGACACTTGCTGCTAACGTTGAGATGAACTTTGCCCTCAGTGAGTTTGGATATAATTTCAGTTCCTTTTTGGAATGCTTTTTCCTCTCCTTTTAATAAAATATTGTAGTCAGGTGCAAGAGGAGAGGAATCAAAACCCTTTATGACAATACATTTGGGAGTTGTGTCGGTTTTTGGAATTACGGAATAGGGGCGTTGCCTTATAAAAGTCCAGCAACCGCTTGCAAGCAATTTTTCCTTAATATCCTCAATGGCACTGAAATCCACAGATTCGTTTGTTCCGTCTTCCTCAATGATTATAGCCTCAATAGCACGTTTCTCACCTCTCATCACAGCCTTAACGATGCCGCTTACAGGGGAAACAAAATGAATTTCGGGTTTTTCCTTTGAACCGAAAACAGGACTGCCTGCCTTAACCTTATCACCCTCTTCAACTAAAAGTTTTGGCGTCATACCAATAAAATCCTTTGGTTTGAGAGCATATAAATCTGTTTTTTTCTCACAAATTACTTCATTTGCTTTTCCGAACAGAGAAATATCCAGTCCTTTATTTATTTTTATTGTCCTCAACATCTTGATAATAAAAATTTATTAATTATTAAACTTACAAGCTGCAAAAATAGATAAAATAACTTTAATGCTCAAATTTGAAAAAAACTCTACTTTCCACTTTAAAATCTTGATTTTAGAGAAAAAAAATTACTGATTTAAAACTTAAAAACAATGATTTTCTGTCCATATATCCCAAGCTTTTAATGCTTGAAAAATTAACATATCATAACCATTTATAATTTTTGCTCCCTGTTTATCTGCAATTTTTAGCAGTAATGTTTGTTTTGGATTATAAATAAGGTCAATAACTGTGTGTGAGGATGAGATTTGAGAAGTATCAATGGGGGGGATAATATTTAATAAAGGATACATTCCAACAGGAGTAGCATTGATTATAACTTGAAAATCAATATTTTTTTTCCATATATCATTATAATGAATTTGATTATCAGCATTTGGTGTGCGTGAAGCAATAAAAAATTTTATGTTTTTTTTTGAAAGAACATAAGATACTGCTTTTGTTGCTCCGCCATTTCCGAGTATTAAGACAGATTTCACACAAGTTTCTCCGATATTTTTGTTCCATAGTTGTTCAAAACCATAAATATCAGTATTATAACCTATTAAAATAGAATGATTTGTTTCATTTACTAATGTTGAATTTGAATTTTTAATCACTTTTACTGTATTGACAGCTCTAACGGCTTGTGAATAAACGTCTAATGAAGATAAATATGGAATAATTGTCTGTTTATATGGCATAGTAACATTGAATCCGTAAAGATCGGGATTATTTTTCAGAAGTTTTTTTAATTCGGAAATCCGTTTTAATGGAAAATTTAAATATTTTGCATTTATTTTCTCTACTTGAAATTTGTCATTAAAAAAACGTTCTGAAAGAGAATGTTCTAATGGATAACCAATCAATGCGTAGAGTTTGGACATCTATATAAAATTAAATGTTATAACTTATAGATATTATGATTTTCGTTTTGAAAAACTTTTGTACAGTAAGTAAAGAACAAAAAGAATACCGAGTGCAAGCAGAACATAAGATATTTCAGAACTGTATTTGTCTATCAGGTCTTTTTGTCCGTGAGCAAGATAACCGAGAAAAGCAAGTATTACATTCCATATTAATGCTCCGAGAGAAGTAAAAAGGATAAAAGTACCTATGTTCATTTTTGCAAGTCCGGCAGGAATAGATATAAGTTGGCGAACAGCAGGTACAAGTCTGCCTATAAATGTTGATGCTTTGCCATGTTTTATAAAGTATTTTTCGGCATTTTCAATTTTTTCTTTATTTAACAAACACATTTTTCCTATTTTGCTTTCTGCAAATTTGTATATTATTGGACGCCCAAGCCACTTTGCAAGGTAGTAATTGATAATTGAGCCAATAATTGCTCCGAGTGTTGCAAAGATTACAACAAGAATTATGTTTAATTTGTCAGGTTTTTCTATTGCTTTATATGCTGCAGGTGGAACAACTACTTCGGATGGAAAAGGAATAAAAGAACTTTCAATAGCCATTAGCAATGTAATTGTACCATAATTTAAATTCTTTTCATACCAATTAACAATTTGTTCAACCGTTGATTTGTTTTCAGTTTTTATTTCCTGTGCAAGAGCCATATTACTAAATAGCATAGCCAGTATTAGTAAAATACTAATTTTCTTCATGAAGATATTTTGTTATAAGGTTATTATATTCCGTATGTTCTTTTAGAGAAGGGCAAGATTTTAACAATTCTTCTTTACTGATTTGAAATTTAAGAAACAGAAGATATAGATAATGATTAACCATTTCAGTGTAATGACCGTCCTTTACGGCTAAATCAATAATAGTATAATAGATGGTTGGATCTTCAATCGTACATGTTGTAATTGTGGAATCAAGTATGTGTATGGCATCTTTAAGTTTTCCATCGTCAGATAAAGAGAGTGCCCAATTAATAGCACATACATCTTTTTCATCACATTCGTTAAAAATTTTGCGATATAAGTTTTCAGCTTCTTCTTTATATCCTTCTTCGTATAGCATACTGGCATAAGAAATTTTAAAATAATAATTATCAGGTTCGGCTTCAATTGCTTTCTGACAAAAATATTTTGCCGTGTTGAAATCTCCATTATAATAATAGCATATACCTGCATTCATTATAGCAGAAAAATTAAATTCATCTTTTGATAAACAAGCTTTGTAATATGATATGGCTTTATCCCATTCTTCTTTTTGTTCATAAGCATTTCCCAAAGAAAATAATACTTGTGGATTGTCCGGTTCTTTTAAATTCAATAGTGTTAAAATAATAATACCTTCTTCAATTTTGCCTGTTGCAACAAGAGCTTCTGCTTTACAGCGATGAGCTGCAGTATTATTTTTGTCTAATGCAATAGCACATTCAATATAGTCTAATGTATCTTTGAATTTATTATAAAAGAAAGAAAGTAAAGCCAAAAAATACCAAACAAAAGAGGAATAGGGATTTGTTTTAGCTAAAGTTTCTAAAAATAATATATGTTCGTTTCTTTTACTTGTTTGACGGGAAGCGGATAAAACATAGCCTTCTAATACTTCTTCATCTAAAGGATTTTTGATTAAAGACAGTTTGTAAAAATGAATTGCTTTATCAAATTCTTCATCATCAAACAATTCAGTAGCTAATTGTTTGTATATGTAAGCAGCGTTGCTATCTTCCATTTGTTCTGCAAATGACATTACTGCCGCTATTGTATCAGTATATTCGTTTGAAGGAAAATATGTTTCTGCTTGACATCTACGCAAAACTATTTCTACATTATCCGGATAAAGTTTATATGCAGTGTCAACAGCAGTATCAATGAAATTCAATTCATTATCTGTTGTAAAAAGATAGTCAATTATTTCAATGAAATCTTCCGATGAAAAAAAAACAGGTTCTTTATTGGCTATTTGATATTTAAATTGCTTTATTAACTGTTCTAAATCACCATATTCTTGTTCTAAATCTTCGTTGTCAAAATATTCGTTCATTTATCTCAATTCTTTTGGAATCATTGCCACTCTGTGAAGTTTGTTATTACGAAAAATGATATAGATATTTCCCATATAAAACCAATGTCTATTACTTTCATCAAAGTTAGTTGGCACATTTCTTTCAGGCTTACCCCATGATTGTTGAGTCATATCTTGAGTCATGCCTTCTATAAGTTCTTTTTGAAGTATAGCTTTAAAATAAGTAGGGTAGGTATTTTTGTATTTTTCAACATTATTTGCAAGTGCTAAAGAGCGTTCAAAAGTTAATTTGTCTCCGATATTGTAATCTGCTGGCATATAAAACTTTCTTCCTTTTTCATTTCTCATTAACATTTGGAATTTACCATCCTTGATAACAAAATCCAAACAATGAAAAACATCTCCCTGTTTTAAAGTCAATGCTCTTTTTCGTCTTATGTCTATAACAGATAAAGGAAATTTTTGACCACGATATACAAAATCCATATCCTTATATTTCATTTTCATCTTATTAAGAAACGACTCAATGACAAAATCAAAATCTGTCCTTTCCGTTATAGGAGGATATTTATAATAAATAGTATCTCTTCCGCCTACAAGTACAAGTTTTAAATACACATCGGTAAGTTGTGCTGCATTATGCCCCCAATCTGTAACAATAAAAGTTTTACCTTCTAATAATTTTGCTTTAGCAATAGGATAATCGGTGAAAGAATATTTACGGGAATCATCGTCATAATTATACAATTTCACACCATTAAAAAGTCTTGCACATGTTTTTTCGCTTACAACAGGTAAAATAAGTTTTTGTCCAACTAATTTTTCAGGCAAATAAGCATAATTTGCATTAGTATCATATTTAATTAATGATAAATCTTCTTTTGCATATTTGCTATTTGGGTATTCATTTTTATTATTATTGAAATAAGACATAGGAATAAATGGGAAATTATATCTGTTCCAAAAGTTATTATAATTATAAAATACAGTGTCGCCTGTAGCGGGTATTGCGAGTTTTATAAAATCTCTTGGCATAGCCTTAAAGTTTTGTTTTTCTATGTCTGCATCATTCATTTTCTGAAAAGCAAATTGGTCTGCAACATAATCCTTTACTATAAACCATTCTCCTTTCATTTTAGCCAAATGTTCAGGTTTTATGCGAGCAAGATGATAATAATACACGTCTTTATATGGCTTTTGCAATTCGCCTGTAAAGAAATATTTTTGCAAGCTGTCGTTAACATTTTCTAAATAGAGGGTTTGACCTATTAAAGAATATGGTGCCGTCATAAATTTTAAATGATAACTATAATCATTATAGTCAAAATCCGGCAGATTTTTATAATCTTTAACCTGAGAAAAAGCGTTTGTCGTAAATATTATCAGCACAAACACAAATATTTTGAGTATAAAACAACGTTTCATATTTTTGTTTTTTTTATTATATCTTTATTTTTTTCGTTGCAAATATACAAATAAAATTTCTTTATAAATCCATTTTGTGTTGATTATCCTCTTTTTTGCGTTCTGCTTCATTAAGAATAGCGGTAACATTTGGAAAATTTTCACGTTCACCATCAAGTATTTGTTTAATGGTTACAATCGTTAAGCGATTTATTGGCTTACCTGTAAATTGATTAAGATATGTTCCTGCCGCTTTTGCTTCTTTTAGCATTGGTTTAGTAGGTTCTTCCAATGTTATAAACACACCTGCTACTGCATCTTTTTCTCTTTCTATCGTTCCAACAAAATCTCTGATTTGCGAAACGCTGACGTGTCCGCTCTTAACAGAAAACAAAACCTGTTTATCTTCTCTTGGCGATATAGATGCTGTGATATACATTTTGCCGTCAATGCCTTTGTCTGCACCTCTCTTCTCATTAGGAATTGCTTTGTTGTTTGAATAAGTCATTATTGCCCATATTTCAAATTCCTTACGTGATAGCGACTTGTGAGCCAAGTGTTTCGCACTTTCAATATCACGAGGAATACCGGCAATTTCAATATCATTCAATATCTTTTTTCCATAACTTTCCGTCAATCGCTTCATAATAAGTGATATACTTTGAAAGGTTACATCTATTCCTATCCATTGCCTTTTCAAGCGTTGAGCCACAGCAACCGTTGTACCACAACCGCAATAAGCATCCAACACAACATCTCCTTCATTGGAAGAAGCAAGGATTATTCTCTCCAACAGCCTTTCAGGTTTCTGCGTAGGATAACCCAGACGTTCCGCATCGCCAGCCGATAAATAAGGAATATCACTCCAATTACTGCCAATAGGTTTTCCCAAATACTCATCCAAATATATTTTATAACGAGGTCTGCCTTCGGAAGTCCAATAAATAAGATAAGGATTTTCTTTCAGTCTCTCGTCAAATGTTTCCTGTGTCCATCGCCAACCTAATTCTGTGGTTACCTTTTTATCCTGTATCATTCTTATTTGACCTCTGCTGCTTTTATTTGCGTTTTGTTCTAATGCAACGTGCTGATAATACCGTCCTGTTTCCTCTTCAAGATAAGGAAAACGTTTTTTAAGTTTCTTATCTGTTAAAACCTCGAATTGTCTGTTGAACGTACTTTTGCCTTTGGTCTTTATATAAAAGAAAATAGTATCATTTATTGCATCAAATTTTTTACTTGACAGACTATGAACTGCATAGCGTTTCCAAGTTATTTCATTTTGAAAATCACCTCCTTTTGTACAGAATACGCTATCCAAAATCAACTTCAAGTAATGGCTTGCCGTAGGATCGCAATGCAAATAAAAACTTCCCGTTGGCTTTAATACACGATGTATTTCTATAATTCGCTGTGATATACTTATGATATAAGCAAGCATACTGCCTTGTCCAAGAACTTTTTCAAAACTGTTGATTAAGAGTTTGGTTTTTTCCGGATATTTTTTTTCTCCATTGACCAAATCAAAACGCTTTAAGCCTTCTATTGCTTCGTCATCCCATTCCCATGTATCCTCAAAAGCCTGTACCTGAGCCTTATCATCAGAACCTATGTTATTATAAATCTGGTTGTAATCCCTCTTTGAATTAAACGGAGGGTCAATATAACACAGATCTATGCTCTCATCGGCAAGTTGATTTTCAAATACTTCCAAATTATTGCCATAATAAAGTTGGTTCATCATTATAAAAATTTATCTGTTTAGCAGTTGCAAAGATAATAAATGTTTCTAATTGACTAATTTTGAAAAAATTACTGTTTTTTTAATTTTAAAACAGTAATTTTATAATGAAAAATCAAGATAAATTTCACCAAAATGATTGTTTTTTTAATAGATGTTTTAACTGTATAAAATTGAAAATAAAGTAAAATTTAATCGTTATTACATGAAATTTTTAGATAGTTGAACAAAAAAATATTTAATTTTTACCTTGATCATTCAATATTAAAATCAAAATTTTAATATTTGATTATCAGTTATTTACTATCATTGTAAAGATAAATTATTACATCAATACACGTTTTTATTACACTATTTTTTGCTGTTTTTTTAATTGTTTGATTTATATTTGCAAACGAAAAATTTCAAAATGTTTAACTTAATAAAAAGACAAAATGAAAAAAATTTTATTATCTTTGGTTGCAGCATTATCGTTTGCAACATTAACTACAGCACAGGAAAACGTTAAGTTTTCAGCCAGTGCAGATTTTGTTAGCCGTTATGTATGGCGTGGTCAAGATTTAGGTGGAAGTTCTCCAAGTATTCAACCGGGAGCAAGCGTTTCTTGGAAAGGCTTTTCTTTTGGTGTATGGGGTGCATTCAATCTACAAAATTTGGCGAATGAATGGAGTAATTTAAATCTTTTTAATCCAAGAGGAGTAGAATTGGATTGGACACTTGCTTACACTTTCTGTAATGATATGTTTACTGTTCAGGTTACTGATTATTCATTTCCTGCATCAGTGCCAGCAGGACACGATTATTGGTATTTCAAAGAAGACCATGTGTTTGAAGCAGGTTTGAAATTCAATGGTTTGGAAAATCTACCTTTGAGAGCAGAACTTTATGTTAATTTCTTTGGTAATGATAAATATTCCATTGGACTTGATGATGAAGACGGTATTGTTACACCAAGTGATATTATTCCAACAAATACATATTCTACTTATGCAGAATTATCTTATAATCCTACAATTCAAAGTTTGGGATTAGATGTATCGGTATTTGCAGGCTTTGCTTTTAACGGAGGTTACACATACAGTGATTATTTTGACTTGTTAGATATGGATGTTCCAACATATTTAAATCCTGATGAATACATCTATACCGGTTTTTATGGTAATAAAGGTTTTCGTTGTGTGAATTTGGGTATTGGAGTAACAAAACAGGTGAATTTTTTCAAACTTTTCACTTTCCCAATTACTGCAAAAGTGATTTTGAATCCAAATACATCAAACAGTTATTTAGTTGTAGGAACAGGATTTAGTTTTTAATTTAATTAATTATTTAATAAGAAAGAATTATGTTTGACACAGGTTCAACCGGATTTATGCTCGTTTGTACGAGTTTAGTGATGCTAATGACACCGGCATTGGCAATGTTCTATGGTGGTTTGGCTACCAAAAGAAACATTTTAGGAATTATGACTCAAAGTTTTGTTGCTTTGGGTTGGAACAC
>JAISUE010000013.1 GCA_031272245.1 Bacteroidales bacterium | reverse complement strand
TTTGCACTCTCTGTGAGTGTGCATTATATCACCTGTTTTGTATAGGTAGTCCTCTTTGTTGCACCCTGCAATGAATAGTATAATAATCAGTATTCCCTTTTTCATAATCCTTTATTTTTACTACTTTTTTCTGTTTATTGTTTCCGGCGTGTTGATAACAATACGCCGACCCTGTTTTTGCTTTTCTTTAAGTATTATCTTTGCACTATCAATTTCAAAGAAAATATTTTAAGCAAAAAAATCTTTTCGTTGAAAAACGGCAACAAAGGTAGTAAAAATTTTAAACATAATAAAATATAAAAAAATGAAACAAATTTGTACTTTTTGCTTTTCCGTATATACATTTTGCCGTTTATAGTTTGCATAGAAAATTAAATGAGAAAAACACAACAAAAAAACGTCTGCTCAATCTGATGAGCAGACGTTTTTTTTGTTAACATATAAATAATGATTTTTTAGTACATGCCTCCCATGCCACCCATACCTGGAGCACCAGCAGGCATAGCAGGAGTTTCTTCTTTGATTTCAGATAATACACATTCTGTAGTCAGAATCATACTTGCAATAGATGCGGCATTTTCAATAGCAACACGAGCAACTTTAGCAGGGTCTATAACACCAGCTTTTCTTAAGTCTTCAAAAACTTCAGAACGAGCATTGAAACCATTGTCTCCTTCAAGTTCTTTAACTTTATTGACAACTACAGAACCTTCCATACCTGCATTTTCAACAATTTGACGTAAAGGTTCTTCCAAAGCACGACGAATAATCTGAATACCGGTTTCCTCGTCTTCATTTTCACCTTTTAAAGTTTCTAAAGCATTGATGGCTCTAATATAAGCAACTCCACCACCAGGTATAATACCTTCTTCTAAAGCAGCACGAGTAGCATGAAGAGCATCATCAAAGCGGTCTTTCTTTTCTTTCATTTCTACTTCCGAAGCAGCACCTACATAAATAACAGCTACACCACCTGCTAATTTAGCAAGACGTTCTTGAAGTTTTTCACGGTCATAATCAGATGTTGTTTTTTCTATTTGAGCTTTTATCTGGTTTATTCTGCTTTCAATGTTAGCTTTTTCACCTGCACCAGAAACAATAGTAGTATTGTCTTTATCTACGGAAATTTTCTGAGCTGTACCCAACATTGACAAATCAGCATCTTCCAATTTAAATCCTTTTTCTTCAGAAATAACAGTACCTCCTGTCAAAATGGCAATATCTTCCAACATTTCTTTTCTCCTATCACCAAAACCAGGAGCTTTAACAGCAACAATCTTTAATACGCCTTTCAAACGATTAACTACTAAAGTAGCTAAAGCCTCTCCTTCAATATCTTCAGCGATAACGAGTAATGGTCTTCCTGTTTGTATTGTTTTTTCTAACACAGGAAGAAACTCTTTCATGTTAGATATTTTCTTGTCGTAGATTAAAATAAATGGATTTTCATAAACAGCTTCCATTTTTTCCGTATCAGTAACAAAATATGTAGATAAGTAACCTCTATCAAACTGCATTCCTTCTACAACTTTAACAGTTGTATCCAAACCTTTAGCTTCTTCTATTGTTATAACGCCTTCTTTTTTAACTTTTTCCATCGCTTCAGCAATCATTTCTCCAATAAACTTGTCATTATTTGCTGAAATAGTAGCAACTTGTTCAATTTTTTCTTTAGCGTTACCTATTTGAGTAGAGCGTTTTTTAAGGTCTTCTATCACAGTAGCGACAGCTTTGTCAATGCCTCTTTTCAAATCCATTGGATTTGCCCCTGCTGTTACATTTTTTAACCCTGTATTTACTATTGCTTGTGCTAAAACTGTTGCAGTTGTAGTTCCATCACCTGCTTGATCTGCAGTTTTAGAAGCAACCTCTTTCACTAATTGAGCCCCCATATTTTGGATAGTATCTTGCAACTCTATTTCTTTTGCAACCGTTACTCCATCTTTGGTTATTTGAGGAGCACCAAATTTTTTATCAATTATAACATTTCTTCCTTTAGGTCCTAATGTTATTTTTACTGCATTTGCTAAAGCATCAACACCTAAACGTAATTGTTCTCTAGCTTCAACGTTAAATTTAATATCTTTTGCCATAGTGCTTTTAATTGTTTTATTGTGTTAAACATTAAATAATCGCGTAAATATCACTTTCACGCATAATCAAATACTCTACTCCGTCAATATTTATTTCCGTACCTGAGTATTTTCCATAAAGAACAAGGTCACCAACTTTTACATTCATTGGTTCGTCTTTTTTTCCGTTACCAATGGCTATCACTTCACCTTTCATAGGTTTTTCTTTAGCAGTGTCGGGTATTATAATCCCCGCAGCTGTCTTTTGTTCTACGTCAGCAGGTTTAATTAAAACTCTGTCTGCTAATGGTTTTACATTTATGTTTCCCATATTCATTTGTGTTTTTATTTTAATTTATTTTTATTATTTTCAGTTAATACAAAACCAACAATTATGCCAAAATATCTTTTATATGACATTTTGGCATATTCATTCATTACATTTTAGTTTCAATAAATGTATTGGGACTTATTATTGACCGACAGGTAAAGTTTGAGTTGGTTGGACTGGTTGTTGTGCAGGAACAGATGTTTTTATTGCGTTAGGATTTAATTCTGTTTTGGTTGCATCTATGGTTTCCTGTTTAGGTATTAATGCTGTAGCCGCCAAAGACAAAACTAACAAAGCAATAGCTAAAGACCATGTAGCCTTTTCTAAAAAATCTGCTGTTTTTCTTACACCCATAACTTGTGTTTGTGACGCAAAATTTGCTGCCAATCCACCACCTTTACTGTTTTGCACAAGTACTACAAGTGCTAATATAATAGCAACTAAAATTGCTAATATGGTTATAAATACATACATAGTTTTTTTTGTTTTATTTTATTATTAATTATCTTCTATTATTCTTTTTATTTGATTTGCAAAATAAATACTTTTTTTTGGATTATCCGCAATAAGTTGTTTATAAATTTTTATTGCTTTATCCTTATTCCCCTGTTTTAGATACACTTTTGCCATAGTTTCAGTAACAAATTTAAAGTCATCATTTACACTACCTTTAACATTTTTTTCTATTTCAAATTTTGTTTCTTCATCTATTTTGTTTGTTGGTTTTATAGCAATTTCATTTTTTAAAAATTTATCAATTATATCTTCTTTTATTTCATTTTCCTTATGTGAAAAATGACTGTTCTTTTTATCAACATAACTGTATTTTTCTTTATTTATAATTGATAATTGATGTATTTTGTCAATATGTTTTTTGAGAATACAGCGATCTGGACAAATTGCAGCAGCATCATGCAAAGCATCTTCTGAATCCAAATGATGTATTTTCTCAGAAATTTTTGCTTTATACAAATGCAACAAAGAAGAATAAGGAAATTTTTCACTCATACGGGCAATATTCAGAAATGCTTGCAGAGTCAAATCATTGTCTTTTGCTGTCAATATACTATTAAGATTTGTTTTGTCCATTAAATATGAAAAATGTTTTTAATTTGCAAAGATAATTTTTTTTTACCAAATAATTCGTGTTCCGCAACTTTTATTACCAAGTTGAGATGCTTCTGTTATGATACATTCTTTACCACCATTCTTAACAAAATACAGAGCCGCACGTATTTTTGGAGCCATTGAACCTTCAGCAAACTGACCCTGATTTAAATAATTTTCGGCTTCTTTAACGGTTAAAACATTCAAAGCTAATTCTCCGGGTTTGCGGAAGTTAATATAAACTTTATCTACATCCGTAAGAATATAAAATTCGTCTGCTCCAATTTTCACCGCCAGCAAAGCTGAAGCCAAATCTTTGTCAATTACTGCTTCAACACCACGAATGCCATTGTCTTCCACAACAGGAATACCACCTCCGCCAACTGTTATAACAATATTTTCATCCAAAGCCAAATTTTTTACCAAATCAACGTTAGTAATTTTTAGTGGTTTAGGTGAAGCAACAACTTTCCTCCAGCCATTTCCCTTAGGGTCTTCACGAAAAACACAACCTGTTTTTTGTTCATATTCTTTAGCTTCTTCTTTTTTATAATAAGGACCTACCGGTTTTGTGGGATTTTCAAAAGCGGGATCATTTTTATCCACGACTACTTGCGTAAGAAGTGTTACAACATTACGATGAATATTTTCTCTTGCAAACACATTACGAAAGCCCTGTTCAATCAAATAACCTATTGAACCTTGAGTTTCTGCTACACAAAAATCCATAGGCATACTTTCTATACCAAATTTCTTTTTGCCTGCTTCATGTTGTAACATTACATTTCCAACTTGCGGTCCGTTGCCATGACCAATAACTATATCATAATCCTGTTTTAATAATCCGACAAGCGAATCGCAGGTTTGTGTTACGTTTTTAATTTGTTCCTTATATGTTCCTTTTTGACCGCTTCTCAACAAAGCGTTACCACCAAAGGCTATAACTGCTAATTTTCTCATAATTTTCAAAAAAAATAAGTTGCGAAGGTAATACTTTTTTTTGAACTGCAATTTTCTCATTTCCTATTTCCAAAACTTTTGTATATTTTCAACCTCAAAACATATCTAAAAAGAATTAAGATAAACACAATATCACTCGACATCAATCACAGAAAGCATCCTTGCGATATTTTCCGGCTGTGGTAAATTCTTCCAAACCGAGATAACGCCTTAAATGGAATTGTAAGGCTTTTTACGAGTGTATTTTATGGCGTTTATCGGCAAACAACAAATTTTATTCTGCAAAATACCATTTTCGTATTTATTACAGCCGTTAAAAATTTGTTTGCAGACCTTGCAACCCAAATAAAAACCTTTTCATACATAATTTTGACCAGTGCAACATTTGTTTTTAATACGAAAACATTTGTTGCACATCTTTT
>JAISUE010000086.1 GCA_031272245.1 Bacteroidales bacterium | reverse complement strand
AAAAACAAAAAAATTTCGTAAGAAAATAAAACTTTTTCTCACGAAAATAAGATTTTTATGTAGGTTAATAATAAATTTACGAAATGCGGTAAAAGAATGATTTAAGCAAATAAACAGTTGAACGATATACGCAATATAACTGCCTGAAAACGAGGCGATTGCCCCCCACATGAAAGCCTGTCAGGGAGAGAACGTGCGTCTAATGCCCGTTTCTGTGCTTTTAATAGCGTATTTATATTATGTTTATTCATTATTTTTACTTTGAGGTTGCAAAAGTAAGAAAAAAACTTGAAACTCCAAATAATTTTGTTTTTTTTATAAGTTTTTTGTGCAGAAAAGGGTTAGAAATTTGATAAAAGATTTACTTTTGATTGGCAAAACTCCTTTCAATATGTAAACCAACATCTGACACTCCAACCAAATTTGTATCTCTTGTTGCCTGTTCTATTTCAAAAGTATATTGTCCTTTTTGTGGAAATTGAACATTTCGTGCGAACCAAAATCTGTTATCTTTTATTTTGCTACTACCTTTTCCTTTCCAGCTTCCGTCCGAATTTGCAACATAACATTCTATAGTGTCTCTTTGTGTTACTGATCTGTCCGGATAGATAGTAGTGATGAAGAAAAGAATGTTTGAATATGGATAATCTGTTGTATGTCTCAAATTTACTGCAAAATTATATTTAGATACGGTATCTAAAACATTAAGTTCAAACATAACTTTCTCGTTATAATTCCATTTTTCTTTGTTTATTTTCTTGCTTTCATCAAAAAAGACGTTACTGTTGCACGCCGTTGCCATTACGCAAAGAATTGCTATGTTCAAAATGTACTTCATAAACTTCTAAACTTTCTACTGAACGATTATTACGATTTTCTTCTATTATATGCTTAACATCTTTAATATGTAAAGGAATAATTTTTTGACTGTCTGCATATGAATACCACATAATCTTGTGAAAAATATCTGTTTTAACATGAGATGCATTACCTTTTTTTGTACGAAGGATTATATTGTCTTTTGGAAATTCTCGGATTGCTTCAGCGTAAACATCATATTCATAATTTAAACAGCATTTTAGTTTGCCACATTGTCCGGCAAGTTTTTGCGGATTAGAAACTATTTGTTGTACTCTTGCAACAGAAGTACTTACAGATTGAAAATTATTCATCCATGTACAACAACACAATTCTCGCCCACAAGTACCAATACCCCCCAATTTACTTGCTTCCTGTCTTGCTCCTATTTGTTTCATTTCAACTCTGACATGAAAAACCTCTGCAAGAGCTTTTATAAGCTGACGAAAATCAACTCTGTCTTCCGCCGTATAATAAAAAATAGCTTTAGTATCATCTCCCTGATATTCTACATCATTAATTTTCATATCCAAATTATAAACTTGTGTAAGCTTTCTGGTTTCGGACAGAGTGCTATTTTCTTTTGTCATTGCATGAGACCATTTTTCTATATCTATCGGTTTAGCCCTTCTAAATATTTTCTTTATGTTTTCATTGTCAGGAGAAACTTTTTTCTTTCTCATTTGAATACGACACAATTCACCACACAGAGTAACAATTCCAACATCATGTCCCGGTGTACCTTCAACAACAACAACATCTCCTTCTGTTATTTCCAACCCTTCCGGTATATGATAAAAATCCTTATGTGAATTTTTGAATCTTACTTCTGCACAATTAAAATAATCTTCATGAAAAGGAATATGTATTTTGCTTATCCAGTTTTGCACATTTAATTTTGCACATTTGTTAAGTTCTTCTTTACTTACCGGCTGATAAGCCTGCGGACAATGCGCACAGCCTCTTTGAATAAATTCCGAAGGATTGTAATTTTTACGCTTAACTTCAGGTTCATAGTTCAAATCAGGGGTATCTATATTTATGAGTTCATCTATTTTGTTTTCGTTTTCCATTATTAAAATAAATATTATTAAGAATATGCAAAGTTACAAAAAATTGATATAATCTTATTATAATGTTTTTAGATATAATTTTTTACATTTCTATTATGACTTCGTGGATATATGATAATTTGTTTTGATATATCTCTATACCCAAAAGATGCTTTCACCTTAATGCACGAAAAATATCATTGTAATACAATAAAAATAGATGTAATTACTAATAAATATTGGATAAAGCATTCTATAAAACAAGCCGGACAACATTTTCTTTTTTGGCTGTTAAGATTTATATTTCTTTACATATTAGAATAAACCCTTTTCCGCCATAACTCATTCAACTTTGAAAACAAGATTTTCCTTTCAAAAAGAAACAATTACCGTCAAAATTAGAAATCGTTAGGCGTTCCTTACATTTTATCGTACATTCAACTTTGATTTTCTCCACAAAAAAACCTTTGTTGAAAGAAATAAATCAAAGTTTTTTTATTCAAAATTTTGATTTTTGAGATAAAAATCTTGACTATATGGCGTGAAATCTTGATTGTATGGACAGAAACCATAAAAATACCTCTGTAAAAAGTGTTATTTCTGCTTGAAAGAGTTTTCTATCCTTTTAATATCGCAAGAGACTTATTATTATTGACGTAGCAATACAGGATTTATCGTGTTTAATTTTTTTAATTAAGAATTGAGATTGCAAAAATGCAAAAAACGTTGAAATAGAAAAGATAAATAAGGATTATAACCTTTGGTTTTGTCCATTACGCAAAAAAACTAATTTTTTTATTTTTTTCTCCTTTATATTTAGATATATTTATATATCTTTGCGACTTAAAAAAAGAACGATATTAATAATCAAAATAAATAAGAAAATGAAAGTATATCACACTTCAGAAATTAAAAACATCGCTTTAGTTGGCGGTGCTAAATCAGGAAAAACTACTCTTGCTGAGGCTATTGCCCTTGAAGGTGGTTTGATTACAAGAAAAGGTTCCATTGAAGAAAAGAACACCATTTCAGACTACCGCGATATTGAAATGGAAAGAAAAAATTCCGTTGTGTCAAGCATTATGCATGTGGAGTATAATAATAATAAAATAAATATTATTGATGTTCCCGGCTTTGCAGATTTTCAGGGAGAAATGGTTGCAGCTTTTCATGCTGTTGAAGCTGCACTTGTTGTTATAAATTCACAGATTGGTGTAGAAGTTGGAACAGAATTAGCTTTTCGTTACACAGAAAAAATTAATACCCCTATTCTCTTTGCTATGAATCAACTTGACACAGAAAAAGCAAATTTTGAAGAACAGGTTAAAGAATTAAAAGACTTTTTTGGAGATAAAATAACCATCGTTCAATATCCTGTTAATACAGGAATTGGCTTTGAATCTTTTGTAGATTTAATTACACAAAAAATGTATAAATACCCGAAGGGGGGGGGCAAACCTGAAATAACAGATATTCCTGCAAACGAAAAGGATAGAGCTGAAAAATTGCGATTAGCTTTAGTAGAAAATGCAGCAGCCGGAGCAGATGATTTGATGGAAAAATATTTTGAAGAAGGCGATCTAACAATAGAAGAAGTTAGACGAGGCATGAAGCTTGGAGTTGCTTCCCGTGCATTATTTCCTGTTTTGTGTTGCTCTGCTAAAGAAAACATTGGTATAGGTCGTATGTTGGAGTTTATAACTTATAATGTGCCTTCTCCAAAAGAAGCTGTAAATACCAAGACATTAACCACAGGGGAAAAAGCTACTTATGATGAAACTCTACCTGTTCTTGCTTTTGTGTTCAAAACATCAAATGAAAGTCATATTGGAGAGATAGCCTATATGAAAATTATGCAGGGAGAAATAACTGAAGGTATTGATGTCATTAACTCTATGAATGACTCTAAAGAACGTATCTCACAACTATTTGTTAATTTCGGAAAAAACAGAATTAAAATTGACAAAGCTTTTGCAGGAGATATAATAAGCACCATTAAGCTCAAAGATGTTAAAACAAATGCAACCTTGACTTCTGCAAAAAATGCAGGATTGAAATTTGAACCTATCGTATTCCCTGAACCTATATATACCACTGCCATTAAAGCAGTAAATTCTGCTGATGACGAAAAATTAGGTGCAGCTCTTAACGATTTTGCTAATCACGACCGAAGTTTAAGAGTTGAACTTGCACGCGAATTAAAACAAACCATAATAAAAGGTATGGGAGAATTTCATATCAATACATTAAAATGGTATTTAGATAATATGAAAATTGCAGTTGAACTTTTTGCTCCTAAAATTCCATATAGAGAAACTATTACTAAAAGTGCTGAAGCTTCATACAGACACAAAAAACAATCAGGTGGTGCAGGACAATTTGGCGAAGTTTACATGTTAATAGAGCCTTATGTAGAAGGAATGACTCCTCAAAAAACTTATCCAATACGTGGTACTGAAACTATAAATTTAGCATGGGGAGGGAAATTAATATTCAATAATTGCATTGTAGGTGGAGCAATAGACGCTCGTTTCATGCCTGCTATCTTGAAAGGAATAATGGAAAAAATGGAAGAAGGTCCGCTAACAGGTTCCTATGCTCGCGATATAGTTGTCAATGTTTTCGATGGAAAAATGCACCCTGTAGATTCCAACGAAATGGCGTTTAAGCTTGCAGGAAGAAATGCTTTCAAAGAAGCGTTCAAAGCTGCTGCCCCTAAAATTCTTGAACCTATTTATGATATGGAAGTTTCTGTTCCGTCTGAACTTATGGGTGGAGTTATGACCGACCTGCAAAGTCGCCGCGCAATAGTCATTGGAATGGATTCCGAAGGAAGAAATTCTGTGATAAAATCGCAAGTCCCTTTGGCTGAAATGAATCGTTACTCTACTTCTCTTAGTTCTTTGACATCAGGACGGGGAAATTTCTATATGAAATTTAAAGAATATCAGGCGGTTCCTACCGATGTTCAATCCGCTCTACTCAAAGCATACGAAGAAGCAACAAAAGACGAAGAATAAAATACGATATTCAAACATTTCTATTGTAAAAACAAAAGTCTGCTCATTATTTGGGCAGACTTTTGTTTTTCACTATTTATGATGAACCTTCTTAAAGTTTCAAAACCCGAGAATCCCTTTTCGGACTTTTCAGGACATAAACAAGACAAACTTATATGATTCATATATTATGTAAGTTTTTTCTTTATTATGGAATATGGTTGAAGACACTAAAAGGACTGAAGTGGACAGAGTTT
>JAISUE010000010.1 GCA_031272245.1 Bacteroidales bacterium | reverse complement strand
AAAAACAAAAAAATTTCGTAAGAAAATAAAACTTTTTCTCACGAAAATAAGATTTTTATGTAGGTTAATAATAAATTTACGAAATGCGGTAAAAGAATGATTTAAGCAAATAAACAGTTTAACGATATACGCAATATAACTGCCTGAAAACGAGGCTGTTGTCCCCCCACCCCTGAAAGCCTGTCAGGGAGAGAACGTGCGTCTAATGCCCGTTTCTGTGCTTTAAATAGCGTATTTATATTATATCTGTTCATTATCTTAAAATTGAGGTTGCAAAAGTAAGAAAAAAACTTGAAACTCCAAATAATTTTGTTTTTTTTTATAAGTTTTTTTGACAAAATAAGATGAAATACAAGTTTTTGATAAGTAAATATCAAGACACCAAAGCATTGAATATAACAAATGATCTCAATGATTTTATATTTATAAATATTACTTCATACAAAAAAAAGCGACTTGCCAAAAAAGCAAGCCGCCAACCAATAAAAATGTTATGAGAAAAATTATTGTTTATTTCAAAAATGCAAGTAAAATACCTGCAGCAACGGCAGATCCTATAACACCTGCAACGTTTGGACCCATTGCATGCATAAGTAAGTGATTTGTTTTATCGTATTCCAAGCCCACAACTTGTGAAACACGTGCAGAATCAGGCACCGCAGATACTCCGGCATTACCAATAAGCGGATTTAATTTGTTGCCTTCTTTCAAAAACAAATTCATCACCTTTACAAAACAAACTCCTGCCGCCGTTGCAATAAAAAAAGAACCGGCTCCAAGAGCAAAAATCCCTATAGACTTTCCTGTTAGAAATGTTGTTGCCTGTGTTGAACATCCAACAGTTAATCCTATCAATATGGTAACAATATCCACCATTGGACCTGCTGCTGTTACTGCCAAACGTTTTGTAACCCCTGATTCTTTTAATAAATTTCCAAAAAATAACATTCCTAACAATGGGATTCCGGAAGGAACAATCGTACAGGTTAATATAATACCTATGATAGGAAAAAGACATTTTTCTAATTTTGATACCTGACGCGGAGGTTTCATTCTTATCAACCGTTCTTTTTTAGTAGTGAGAAGTCGCATCACAGGAGGCTGAATTACAGGAACAAGTGCCATATAAGAATAAGCCGACACGGCTATTGCTCCCATTAAATCAGGTGCTAACTGTGAAGATGTAAAAATTGCCGTTGGTCCGTCTGCACCTCCTATAATTCCTATTGCACCGGCTTCTGCAGGCGTAAAACCTAAAAGCAATGCAAAAGCATACGCACCAAAGATACCAAACTGAGCCGCTGCACCAATCAACATAAGTTTAGGATTGGAAAGTAAAGCGGTGAAGTCTGTCATTGCTCCTATGCCAAGAAAAATAAGAGGGGGATACCAACCATTTTGAACACCATGATATAATATATTAAGTACTGAACCCTGTTCATAAATACCTATTTTTAATCCAGGATAAAAAGGAATATTACCTATTATCATACCAAAACCTATTGGTATCAATAACATAGGTTCATATTCTTTAGCGATTGCAAGATAAATGGCAACACAACCTAAAAAAATCATTACCAAATGTCCAACAGTAAAATTGTTATAGGCTGTAAATGTAAAAAATACTTCCAACTGATTTTGGATAAATTGCAGAAAAGAAATAGAAGATTCGGCTGCTGCTATCATTGATTAATCTCCTATTATTAATAAAACATCACCTTCCATAACGGAATCACTTTTGCGAACTTTCATTTCCTTAACAACACCGCTAACATCTGAATCTATTTGATTTTCCATCTTCATAGCTTCAAGCATTATTAATTTTTGTCCAATAGAAACTTTGTCCCCTACATTTACGTAAACATCAAGTACTGTACCCGGCAAAGGACTTTTTATCGTAGAACCGCCAACATTTGCCGAAGTTTTTGCTGTTTGTGGAGCAATATCCGTAGAAGGCACTGCAACAGGACGAACTAATTTTGGAGTTTTTGTCTGTTTTATTTCCTTATCTACTTCAACTTTGTATGGTGTGCCATTAAGTTCCAACTCTACAACCTGTCCATCAACATTATTAATATTTACTTCGTAATTTGTTCCGTTTATCTTTAACTTGTAACTTTTCATTATTATTCTTTCTTTATCTTTTATAAACATTCATATTATACATTTTTGAACTCCAAGGCGAATAAACCTTCGCTACCTTATTAATAGTTAAAATTGTATTTTCTTCATCATGCAAATCTTCATTGTACATATAAAGTGCTGCTGCTATTGCGGCATATTCTTCTCCGCTAATTGTTTCTACTGTTTTATGAATAGGGGCAGATTTAATAACAGGCTCTCCCCTTTTTGCTTTTCTGTCTTTTATTGATCTCAATGAGTTACTTAAACCTATCATTACTAATGAAATAACAATCAAAGCCATAAACACAGTAGTCATCGCAACCATAGCCAAACCTAATCCAAAAGGGTCATGTTTTTTTATTTCGTCTGCTTTTCTTGGTTTAACATAAGTAAAAGAAGGAGAATTTGCAACATTTATATGTTCAAATCCATCTTTAGCATCAATAGCAAACACATTATAACCCATTGAATTATCACCGGCAATATAAAGCATTTTTGTTTTAACATCATAACTAAAAGCCGATGCCGCTCCTCCAAAACGATGCTCTTCTTTCTGTTCGCCGGATAAAGTAAGCATACGTACAAACGACGAATCACGATTTGAAGCTAAATAAACAATATGGTCTTCATATATTGCTACTGATTGAGGTGAATAAATAGCGTAAGAATCATGTCTCCCTGCTACTTCATCCACAAGAATAACTTTTGTCCTCTCATACCCACTATCTATTCTATTAAGAATTTCTATCGTATTTTCATTTTTATTGATTAGTGCTATGGTCTGTGTTTCTGAATCAACAGCAAACTTTTGAGGAATTAACGGATCATAACTTGCCGTTTCTGCTTGCACAGATACATTCATCTGTTCCTTCTGAGCATTTACGCCAAAAGAAAAAATGAAGCAAAGTGACAAAATAGCAACTTTTAATATCATCATATGTTTCATCTCTCTATATATTATAAAGGAATATTAGAATGTTTCTTCATTGGGTTTTGATCTTTTTTTGTAGCCAAAGCTTGCAAAGCACGAATAACACGAAAACGAGTATTTCTTGGTTCTATTACATCATCAATATAACCATATTTTGCAGCATCATAAGGATTTGCAAACTTATCAGTATATTCTTTTTCTTTTTCTGCTATAAATTCGGCTTTTGCCTGAGGGTCTTCTATTTTCTTGACATCCGAACCATAAAGAATAGCCGCTGCTCCACTTGCTCCCATAACAGCAATCTCTGCATTAGGCCATGCATAATTTATATCTCCACGTAATTGTTTGCAGGACATAACATCATGTGCGCCACCATAAGATTTACGTAAAGTAACAGTTATTTTTGGAACTGTTGCTTCTCCATAAGCAAATAAAAACTTTGCTCCGTGAATAATTATACCATTATATTCCTGTGCTGTACCCGGCAAAAATCCCGGAACATCAACCAATGTAACCAAAGGAATATTAAACGCATCGCAAAAACGTACAAAACGCGCACCCTTTCTTGAAGCATTAATATCCAAAACACCAGCCATATAATTTGGTTGATTGGCGACAATACCTACAGAAACTCCATTAAAACGAGAAAAACCTACAACAAGATTTGCCGCATAATTGCGATGAACTTCTAAAAATTCTCCTTCGTCAACTATTGAATGAATAACATCTTTAACATCATAAGGCTTGTTTGGATTATCAGGTATAAGAGTATTTAAATTTTCGTCGAGTCTGTCAATAGGATCACTACAAGGAACAAGCGGTGCTTCTTCTAAATTGTTTTGAGGTAAATAAGACATCAATTTTCTTATAAGAAGTAAGCCTTCATTTTCACTATCAACCACAAAATGTGTAACACCTGATTTTGATGCATGCACCATCGCACCACCTAATTTATCATCAGTTACATCTTCGTTGGTAACTGTTTTTACAACTTTTGGACCTGTAACAAACATATAACTATTTTCCTTACTCATCATTATAAAGTCGGTTAAAGCAGGGGAATAAACCGCACCGCCTGCACAAGGACCAAAAATTGCGGAAATTTGAGGGATAACACCTGAAGCCATTATATTTCTTTGGAAAATTTCTGCATAACCTGCTAAAGAATTAACGCCCTCCTGTATTCTTGCTCCGCCGGAATCGTTAATACCAATAACAGGAGCACCTACTTTCATTGCCTGATCCATCACTTTGCATATTTTCTTTGCAAAAGTTTCACTCAAAGAACCTCCGAATACTGTAAAATCTTGAGAAAAGACATAAACCAAACGTCCATCTATTGTGCCATAACCCGTTACTACTCCGTCAGAAAGAAATGTCTTATCTGCCATTTCAAAATCTGTACAGCGATGAGTTACAAACATATCAAATTCTTCAAAAGAACCATCATCTAAAAGAATTTCTATTCTTTCGCGAGCAGTTAATTTACCCTTGGCGTGTTGGGAATCTATACGTTTTTGCCCACCACCTAATTTTGCCTCAATTCTTTTATCCAGTAATTGTTTTATTTTATCTTCAAAAGCCATTGGTTTTCGGGATTTTATTTTTATTTACAACAAAATTCTGTTAAAACACCAAGCGTGGATTTAGGATGCACAAAACCTATATTAAGATTTTCCGCTCCTTTCCTTGCTTTTTTATCTATCAGACGTAAACCTTTAGATTCAAGTTCTATCAAAGCATTATCAGTATTTTCAACTGCAAAAGCAATATGATGAATTCCTGCTCCTCTTTTCTCCATAAATCCGGCAATAGGGCTATCCGGTGAAGTCGGAGAAAGTAATTCTATTTTTACTTCTCCTATACGGAAAAATGCGGTATTCACTTTTTGGTCTGGTACTTCCTCTATTTTTTCAAGTTTCAGTCCCATAACATTTTCCCAATATTTAATAGCCTCTTCCAAATTTTCAACGGCTATTCCAATATGTTCTATTTGTGTAGGTTTCATAAACAAATGTATTTGTGTTTTATTTAAAAATTTCCTTATTTTAAGGGTGCAAAGATACAAAATTTTCTTTTACTAAACTAAAAAACTTAAGAAACTTAATTATGTGTCTTTTTTATTTTGTATAGAATTATTCATTTATGCCTGTATAAATTTTTTAGAAATAATTTTCATATCTATTTAAACACATACAAATCACATTATTCAGTCTAACATAACGCAAAACTCCCCTACTCTGTTTCATATTTAAATCTACATACATTTTATTGAATGTTAATTAGTTATATTTATTATATTTCAATCTATTATATGTATTTACATCTATTTTCAGTCGTTATTTTGATACAGCATAGTAGATACCATATCAAAAAATAATTCCTGTTTTTACATATTATTTTACCAATACATCATTATTTACAACTTTTATAATAAGTGGGTTTGACATCATAAAATAAAAGAATGTAATGAAAAAATAATGATATGGAATGTCATTTTACAGGAAAATAATACTTTTGTGAAATAAAAAGAAAAAATAATAAATATGGATACTTCAGCATTTCAGCACAGCGATTGGAAAACATGGTTTGAATATGAAAGCAACAAAGGTTATTTTAAAGAATTAGAAAAAATTATTGATAGTGAGCGAAAAAATTACATAATTTATCCGCAAACAGAAGATGTTTTTAATGCTTTCAAATTATGCAGTTTTGAACAAACAAAAGTTGTTCTTATTGGACAAGATCCTTATCATGGAGAAGGTCAAGCTCATGGATTATCTTTTTCTGTGCAAAAAGGGGTGAAATTTCCTCCTTCATTACAAAATATATTTAAGGAATTATGTAATGATGTAAATCTTACAATGCCAACTTGTGGTGATCTTTCACCTTGGGCAAAACAAGGTGTTATGCTATTAAATTCCATTTTAAGTGTGCGTCAGGCAAGTCCAGCTTCTCATAAAAATGTAGGGTGGAATTTATTTACAGATTCAGCTATTCAATATCTTTCATTTCATAAACAAAATCTTGTTTTTATCCTTTGGGGAGCATTTGCACAAACTAAACTTTCTTTTATTGATACTTCAAAGCATTGCATTATTTCATCAGTTCACCCTTCACCTCTTTCTGCATATCAAGGTTTTTTTAATTCTAAACCTTTCTCACGCACAAACAATTATTTACGACAAGTAGGGAAACAGGAAATAAACTGGTATTTACCATAAAATAGAACTTACATTTAATTGATATGTCCGTATAATATTCAGTTTTTAATTATGTCATTTTTTCATTTATTTTTTGTCATAAAAAGCAAGATTTAATTATGAAAAATAATGTTTTTATCTCAAAAATTCAAAAAAAATTAAGCAATCACTACACCTATAATTCATAAGGGCAATACATTAGTCATTTTAGAAATGCTATGTAATCAGAAATCCAAATATCCACTTTTAACCACTTTTATTATTTTTGCCTCAAAATATTAATCGGTTTTAATTTATGAAAACATCATTATGTGATTTACTTTCAATAAAATATCCAATTATATCAGGCGGTATGATATGGTGTAGTGGATGGGAATTAGCTTCAGCTGTAAGTAATGAAGGAGGTTTGGGATTGATAGGAGCAGGTTCAATGTCGCCGGATATTTTACGAGAACATATAAAAAAGACTAAAATTGCAACTCAAAGTTCTAATGAAAAAAATGTTTTTGGAGTTAATTTGCCTTTGATGAATAAAGATATTGAAAATAATATACAAGTTGTTATTGAAGAAAAAGTTCCTGTTGTTTTTACTTCAGCCGGCAATCCTTCTATTTATACCCCAAAATTAAAAGATGCTGGTATTAAAGTTGTTCATGTAATATCTAACGAAAAATTTGCTATCAAAGCTCAAGAAGCCTGTGTTGATGCAATAGTTGCCGAAGGGTTTGAAGCAGGAGGTCATAATGGAAAAGAAGAAACTACAACTCTGGTACTTGTAAAACAAATTGTTGATAAAGTGGATATACCTGTTATTGCAGCCGGAGGAATAGCAAGCGGAGAACAAATAGCTGCCACATTTTGTTTGGGAGCAAAAGGTGTTCAAATAGGTACTTTGTTTGCAATTAGTAAAGAATCTTCGGCTCATATTAATTTTAAAAAAGCAGTATTGGCATCAAAAGAAGGATATACAAAACTTTTTTTCCGAAAACTTTCACCTACAAGGCTACTTAATGTTGTTGCAAAAGATATTTCTCAAACATTTTTTTCGCAGGTAGAAGAAGCAGAGAACAGAGGTGCAACAAAAGAAGAACTTTTAAATTTGATTGGTGTCGGACGTTCTAAAAAGGGTATTTTTGAAGGGGATTTACAAAATGGAGAATTAGAAATAGGACAAGCTGCATCCATGTTAAATGAAATACAAAGCGTTAAACAGATTTTTGTGGAATTAAAAGCAGGCTTTGATAGAGCAATACAAAAAATAAGTTAATATTTATATGAGTATAGTTACATTAACAACTGATTGGGGTTACAAAGATTTTTATCTTGGCAAATTTAAGGGAAGACTTATTTCTGAAGTCCCCAATGTGCAGATTGTAGATATAACTCACAACATAAAAAAATATGACATAAATGCTACGGCTTTTATTACACAGAATGCTTGTTTTGATTTTCCCACAAATACAATTCATTTGATAGATGTTGCAGCAATGAAATCTCATGTTTTGGTTGTTTGCAATGAACAATATTTTCTGTGTTCTGATAATGTTATTCCTTCATTGCTTTTTTATGGAAAAGAAATAGAAATTTATTCTCTTAAAACTTCTGATTTAAAGACTAATTTTATTGCATTAGATTTATATATACCTATAATTAAAATGCTGTATGAAGGTAAAAAACCTGAACAAATAGGAGAACGACAAGTTTCTTTTGCAAACATAGAAAGACCATGTCGGTTTGCAAAATTAAATGATTACATTGAATGTCATGTGATACACATAGATAATTATGGTAATGCTACACTTGATATAACTGAAGAGGAATTTAAATCAATTCTTTCTAATCAACCAACAAACGATTTTTACATTGTAGCTGCACATGGTACTTGTATAACCCAAATATCTCCATTAATTATAGATAAAGATGATTGTATTCCTATTTTAGGGGTATCGTCAAGTGGTTTTCTTCAACTTGCTTTAAGCAGATCAAGTTATATTGATATGTTTCATAACAAAGATATGATACCATCTAACATGCAAATTCCTATACATATTTATTTAGGTCAAGCTAAAAAATAAAAAACTGCCTAATTTTCATTAGGCAGTTTTTATTTATTATAATAATAATTATTATTAATAAGTATTTTTAACTCTTTTGCTTGCAGCATACATAGTACGTAATGCTCCTGCTTTACGCAGTTCCTGTTTTACATCGGTAACATCTCCCATCTTTACGTCTTTATCGCATTTAAGAGTTGTTGTTAACAATGCTCTGTCTGCTTCATTTCTTTGCGCTCTTTCCGCTTCAACAAACGCAGCAATATCAGAAAGGTCTGCTATTTGGTCATTTAATTGAATACGCGTAGAAGTTCCGTACTTTTTTTGGTCAGCAACAGAAGCAGGTTCTCCTATGTAAATATAACTTACTAAAGATTTTTGCTCTAATTTCTGTATTTCCGATGCCTGAGGTAACTTTTGCTTCACCAAAACAGTACTTTCACGCATATTAGAAATAACCATAAAGAAAAACAAAAACATAAAGACGATGTCAGACATTGAACTTGTATTCATTCCCGGAACAGAACGTCCTCCTTTACTTGTAAATTTTCCCATTATTTGTTTCCTCCTACTTTTACAGGTTCAGCTTCAGAAATTGTTGAAGGCACAGCTTTATCAACAGCTGACTTTTGTTCGTTATTACAATCAGCATAAGAACGATAAAATTTCTTTTTAGCAAACTCATCTCTTAATTCATTGATGGCTGCTTCCAATTCATTTTGTACCTTAACATAAATGTCATAAGAAGTTCCACGGTCGTTTTGCAAAGATATAACACCTTGCGAAACCATTGTTTTACCAATTAAAGGCAAATCAACTTCTTTCTTATCCGGTAGATTAGGAAGATTTTGCGGATTGGATAAAAACTCTTTTGCTCTCTCCTTTAATAATGCAATATCTCCTATCTGATTATCAAAAAACAGTCTGTCATTTCTATCTACCAAAATAGTAAAAATATTGTTCTCATGGATTTTTATTTTTTCTTCTTGTGGTTTGTCATTCATTGGCGGCAAACGTCTTGGTATTCCTTTATCCGTATTGATTGAAGAAGTCAATAAGAAAAATGTTAATAACAAAAACGATATATCCGACATTGAAGAACTGTTCAGTTCAGGTATACCTTTTTTCTTCCGTGCCATAATTTATGATTATTTTAATTTTTTTGTTATTTCAGAATATAAAACAGAAAGGACAACCAAACCTAATAAAGCATAAACAACATAAAGGCTCGCTCCAATAAGTTTTGAATTGTCATAATTAGAACCTGTTCTTTCAAATAGCAGCTGAGGTACATCTGTTCCAGATGCTAAAATATAAGAAACAACAAATATAATTATCAATAAAACGACTGCCGATATTATACCTATTTGCTTTTTGGGTTCTGTTATTAATCCCTTAACAATTTGTACAATGGCAAATCCCAAAGCAAAAATAAGCACAAGTATAAACAGGGCAATCATTGACCAATAAGAAATGCTCCACAATGCTTCAGCAGGACTGATGTAAGCATAAATAAATGCACATACAACAGCAATTAAAGCCCATACGATAGCAATCGTCCAGTATATTTTTCTATATGTATTTTTCATAGATTCCTCCTTATTTTTATTAAAAGTAAAATGCTAACAGCACTACTTTCTGTGTTTAACAAGGATATCCATAAATGATATAGAAGAATCTTCCATAGTTGTTACTAAAGATTCAATCTTAGAAAGCAGATAGTTATAGAACACTTGAAGAATAAGAGCTGTAATCAAACCAAATACGGTAGTGATTAACGCAACTTTCATACCTCCTGCAACAACGGTTGGAGAAATATCACCTGCTTTTTCAATATCATCAAAAGCCTGAACCATTCCGACAACTGTACCTAAGAATCCCAAAGATGGAGCAATAGCAATGAATAAACCTATCCAAGTCATATTGCTTTCAAGTCTTGCCATTTGAACACCACCATAGGAAGTGATAGATTTTTCTACATCTTCAAGACCATTATCCACTCTATCTAAACCTTGATAAAAAATAGAAGCAACAGGTCCTCTTGTGTCACGACAAACACTTTTAGCTCCTTCATAGTTGCCTGCAGAAACATTGTCCTCTATTTTCTTTAAAAGTTTTTCAACATTTGTTGTTGCAAGGTTCAAATAAAGAACTCTTTCAATAACTAATGCAAAACCAAGAATCATACAAATCAGAATAGGTGTCATCCAACCAACACCACCTTCAATGAATTTGGTTTTTAACATTTGATGAAACGATTTAGTTTCTTCTTGTTGATCTGGTGCTGCAGGTTCTGCAATAGATGATTCAGTTGCAGTTTCTGTAGCAGAAACAGTTGTTTCACTTTCGGTTGCTTTAGTTTTTGCATCTTTGTTCTGAGCAAAACAAGCATTTGATAAACCTAACGTCAATAACATTACGATTGACAAATAAGCACATACTTTTTTCATAGCGTTTTTACTTGTGTTTTTAATTATTTTTATATTTACTAAATTAAATTCGCTTAATTTGAGGCTGCAAATTTACAATCTTATTTTGAAAAACACTACTTTTTATTTTATTTTTTTTCTTATTTGCTTAAATTTTAGTTTTATTTAATTGATATTCAGGTAATTTTATTTTGAAATAAAATTTATTTTCTCTTTATTTTGATAAAACAAAAGCCCGACAGATTAAAATTTCTGTCGGGCTTGTTTTTAATTTTAGTTTGCGTTAAGACTACTCCACTACAACTTTCTTCGTTATTGTGCCGTTGTCAGTTTGCACTCTCTGTGAGTGTGCATTATATCACCTGTTTTGTATAGGTAGTCCTCTTTGTTGCACCCTGCAATGAATAGTATAATAATCAGTATTCCCTTTTTCATAATCCTTTATTTTT
>JAISUE010000001.1 GCA_031272245.1 Bacteroidales bacterium | reverse complement strand
AACGTGCGTCTAATGCCCGTTTCTGTGCTTTAAATAGCGTATTTATATTATATCTGTTCATTATCTTAAAATTGAGGTTGCAAAAGTAAGAAAAAAACTTGAAACTCCAAATAATTTCGGTTTTTTTATAAGTTTTTTGTGCAGAAAAAGGGTTAAATATTGAGTCGCAAAAACTAACTCTTCATTGACATAAGTTCCGTATATAGTAATTTTTTTATACTTTCGCCGGCAAATTAAAATAGTAAATATTTATGAAAGAAGCAAAAAAATCAAATGGGGAAAACTCTATGGAAAAATCTACAATCCTCATTGTATATCACTCAAAATATGGTTACACAAAACAATATGTTCAATGGCTTGCAGAAGAATTAAAAGCTGATGTTTGTGACACGGCAAAACTCAAACCTGATACCTTAAAACACTATTCTACAATAGTATTTGGAAGCGGTTTGTATCATGGAACTAATAAAGCAGCAAAAAGTCTTGTAAAAAATTTTAATTATTTAACATCTCAAAAAGTAGTTTTATTCACTTGCGGACTTGCAGATGTGAGTAAAGAATCAAATATTATCGGAATATATAAGACTTTGGACAAAATAATTCCCGTAGACATTAAAAATAAAATCAAAATCTTCCATATTAGAGGTGGAATAGATTATGGAAAATTAACCGTTATTGATAGAATATTAATGAAAATGTTATGGAAATTAACACGCAAAAAAAGTGAAGAACAATTAACCGATGAAGATAAAGAATTTTTTGATACATACGGACAAAAAGTTAATTTCTCAGATAAACAAATGTTAAATTCTATTATAGATTATTGTCTATAAATAAAAATAAATGCTTATCTATTGATAATATTTTCAAATTTGAAAGTATCCAAATGAATGTTTAACCAAATATTTTTAATTTTACCAACATACACAATTTTTTTAATCATTTTTGCTATAATAAGTTTGGCTTTGGTGAGCAATATTTATTTAAGCACAAAAAAACAAGTAAAAAGAAAAATAATTTAGAATAATAATTAAAAATGAAATTTTATAACGCAGTTACACCGCAAGAAGCGGTAAAAATAATTAAAAGTGGAGATCATGTACATTTAAGTTCGGTATCTGCAGCACCTCAATGTTTAATTGAAGCTATGTGTGAGAGAGGAAGAAATAAAGAATTAAAAAATGTTTATGTACATCATCTTCATACGGAAGGTCCAGCCCCGTATACATCAAAAGAATTTGAAGGAATTTTTCAACACGATGCTTTTTTTGTTGGTGGAAATGTAAGAAAAGATGTTCAAGCAGGTTATGCTGATTATATACCTGTTTTTTTAAGTGAAACCCAAAAACTTTATCGTGATGGTATATTGCCTTGTGATGTTGCAATGATTCAAGTTTGTCCTCCTGACGAACACAATTATGTTTCGTTAGGCACTTCCGTTGATGCTACTTTAGCTGCAGTGGAAATGGCAAAGACTGTTATTGCTGTTGTTAATCCAAATGTGCCTCGTGCTTTTGGAGATGCAATGATACCTATGTCTAAAATAGATATATTTGTAGAAGATGATACACCTTTAATCCCTGCACATTTTTCAGAACCAACAGAACAGGAAAGACAGATAGGCAAATATTGCGCAGAATTGATAGAAGACGGAGCATGTTTGCAAATGGGAATAGGAGCTATTCCTAATGCTGTGCTTTCTCAACTGCATAATCATAAAAATCTTGGTATTCATACTGAAATGTTTGCTGATGGTATACTTCCTTTAGTTAAAAATGGTGTTATTAATGGAATGAATAAAAAGCTAAATAAAGGTAAAATTATTTCTACTTTTGCTATGGGGTCGCAAACACTTTATGATTTTATTGACAATAACCCACAAGTAGAAATGAAAGATGTTGGTTACACAAACAGTCCCTTTAATATAATGCGACAACCCAAAATGACGGCAATAAATTCGGCTTTACAAATAGATATTACAGGACAAGTATGTGCAGACTCTTTGGGTACAAAATTTTATTCCGGCTCCGGTGGACAAATAGATTTTATTTATGGAGCAACACATAGTGAAGGAGGAAAACCAATAATTGCAATGCCGTCCGTAACTAACAAAGGTATAAGTAAAATAACACCTGTTTTAACTTTGGGAGCAGGCGTTGTAACATCACGTTATCATATTCACTGGTTGGTAACAGAATATGGAGCTATAAATCTTTATGGAAAAAGTATGCAGGAAAGAGCAAAAATGATAATAAATGTAGCCCACCCTGACCATAGAGAAATGTTAGAAAAAGCCGCTTTTGAACGTTACGGCTCACATTTTCATTTTAAACCTTAATTAGAATATCCAAATTTGCGTAATACTTTATCATTATTACGCCAAGAATCACTTACTTTTACAAATAAAGATAAAAAACATTTTTTACCGGTAAAGTGTTCAATATCTGTTCTTGCAAGAATGCCAACACGTTTTAACATACTGCCATTATGTCCTATTACAATAGCTTTTTGGCTTTCCCGTTCTACGAATAAAGTAGCAGAAATTTTGTTAAGATTTGGTAATTCTTGAAATTCATCTATTGAGACTTCTACACAATAAGGTATTTCTTTGTTGTATGTTGTTAGAATTTTTTCTCTTATTATTTCTGATGCAAAAAAACGTAACGGTTTATCGGTTATTTGTTCTTTGTCAAAAAATGGTAGCGAAGCAGGTAACATATCCAAAATAAGATTAAAAATGGTATCAATATTAAAGCCTGTCAAAGCAGAACATGGTATAATTTTAGCTTTAGGCAGAATCGTTCCCCATTCGTTAATCTTTGTTTGCACTGTTTCTTGTGTAGAAATATCTATTTTATTTATAATTACAATCGTTGGAATATTACTTTTAAGTATGTATTCTAATATTTCATTTGTTTTTATCATTTCTCCGATTTCTGTAATCAACAAAAAAATATCTGCGTCTTTTAAAGCTTCCGATACAAATTTCATCATAGATTCGTGAAGTTTATAATGAGGATGAACAATGCCCGGTGTATCAGAATAAACGATTTGATAATCTTCGCCGGAAGCAATGCCCATTATTCTGTGTCTGGTTGTTTGAGCTTTGTGAGTTATGATTGATAATTTTTCTCCAACCAATGCATTCATCAATGTTGATTTTCCTACATTAGGATTACCAATTATATTTACAAATCCTGCCTTATGCATAAAATTATTTTTTTAATTAGGAATTGCAAAGGTAATATCTTTTTAATTTATAATGAAGATTTTAGACAATAAAACAGTGTTTTTAGTGGAATAAATTCAAGTTTTTTTAATATTTTACAGCGTTTTATTATTATACGGAAAAGAACTATTGCTGCAAGCGAGAAACCTTGTAATAAATATAAATATTTAGTATATAAAACTTTATTTTTTACTTTTAATTTACTGAAATTTTGGTAATTGAAAAAAAAATAGTAATTTTGCAGCCTTAAAAAAATAAAAATAAATAATTAATATGGCAGTAAAAATCAGATTACAACGACACGGAAAGAAAGGTCAGCCTTTCTATCACATCGTTATTGCGGACGCTCGTGCAGCGCGTGACGGAAAATTTATTGAGAAAATTGGAACTTATAATCCATTAACTTCTCCGGCTACAATCAATATTGATGTTGATTCAGCATGTAAATGGTTAAAAAATGGTGCTCAGCCAACGGATACAGTGCGTTCTATACTTTCTTACAAGGGAGTATTGCTTAAAAGACATTTACAAATAGGTGTAGAAAAAGGAGCAATATCTCAGGAAACAGCAGATACTAAATTCAATGCTTGGTTGCAAGAAAAAGAAAATAAGATTGCTTCTGTTAAAGAAGGAAATCGTAATGCTCTAAAAGATGCACAAAAAGCAAAATTAGCAAAAGAAGAAGAAATTAAAAATGCTCGTCTTGATGCAATAGCAAAGAAAAGAGCCGAAGCAGAAAAGGCAAATGCACAGGAAACAGAGGCAGCATCTGTTGAAAATACGGAAATTGCACCTGAAACACCTGCAGAAATTCCTGCTGAAAACACTGAAACAAACGAATAGAAAATAATTTAGTTGTAGTAACATTTATTACTTATGAGGATTATCTTTTGAAGATAGTCCTTATTTTTTATCTCATTTTTCTATATTAAGAAAAGTTTTACTACTTTTGCTGTCTAAAAATATATTAAGTTATGGATTTGATACTTATTCTTCTAATTTTGACAGGTGGTATTGGGCTTCTAATACTTGAACTTGTTGCTATTCCCGGAACGACAATTACAGGTTTGCTTGGTTGTGGATTGATTGTTTGGGGTATTTATAATATGTATGTAGAGTATGGCGTTGTGTGGGGAACATTTTCGTTTATTTTTTGCCTTGCATGTGCTATAATTTTGCTTATGTGGTCTTTAAGAGCAAAAACTTGGAAAAGATTTTCGCTTGACAAAAGTATAGATTCAAAGGTAAATGAATTAAAAAAACGGATAGTAACAGGGGATAAAGGTCTAACAATCACAAGACTTGCTCCTGTAGGAATAGCGGAAATAAATGGAGAACGCATAGAGGTATATACCGCTACATCATTTGTTGATCCAAATACTGAAATAGAAGTGGAATGTGTAGAGGGAAATAAAATAATGGTTAAACCGATAAATATAATTAATAAAAATAATAATTAAAATTCTTAAATTATGACAGTAGTATTTGTTTTTGGAGGCATACTTATTTTTGTATTCCTATTAGTATTTTTCTATTTAATACCAATAAACCTTTGGTTTCAATGTGTATTGAATGGAGTTAAAATTTCGTTGCTGCAACTTATGTTTATGCGTTGGCGTAAAGTTCCGCCGGCAGTTATTGTTAATGCAATGATAAATTCAAAGAAAGCAGGTTTGAATCTTTCTGCCGATTTGCTGGAAGCACATTATTTGGCAGGCGGACATGTACAACGCGTTGTCAATGCACTGATTTCTGCGGATAAGGCAAATATTGCGTTAGATTTTAATACAGCTACTGCAATAGATCTTGCTGGTCGTGATGTATTTGAAGCGGTACAAATGTCAGTAAATCCAAAAGTTTTGGACACACCACTTGTTGCTGCGGTTGCTTCTAACGGTATTCAACTTATAGTTAAAGCAAGGGTAACTGTAAGAGCAAATATTAAACAGCTGGTAGGAGGAGCAGGAGAAGAAACAATTCTTGCTCGTGTAGGAGAAGGCATTGTAACTTCTATTGGTAGTGCAATATCTCACGCACATGTTTTAGAGAATCCTGATTCCATATCAAAGGTTGTACTTGCTAAAGGCTTGGATACAGGAACAGCTTTTGAGATACTTTCTATAGATATAGCGGATATTGACGTTGGAAAAAATATAGGGGCGCAATTACAAATGGATCAAGCTAATGCTGATAAAAACATTGCACAGGCAAAAGCAGAAGAACGTCGTGCAATGGCAATAGCTTTAGAACAGGAAATGAAAGCTAAAGCACAGGAAATGAGAGCAAAGGTAATAGAAGCTGAAGCTGAAGTTCCTCAAGCAATGGCAGAAGCATTTAGAAATGGTAATCTTGGAATAATGGATTACTACCGCATGCAAAATATAAAGGCAGATACCGATATGAGGGAATCTATCTCTAAAACGGAAACGAAGCCTTTGTAATCTTTTTTAAAAATAAAATTCTGGACACATACAGAAAACAACACAGGATACCCCGTAAATTTATCAGGGTATCCTGTGTTGTTTTAAATATACCTGTAATATATTGATAAAGTATATATACGGAAAATTCAAAAATATAAAATTAAAAAATCGGAAAACAAATAATTTGGCAATTTGCATGGATTAAAAATGAGAATTTTTACTCTTGAAAGTATTTTCCAACATCTCATAACCCACGTTTCCATCTTTTCAATCCACGTTATTGTTTTCTCAATCCTTTTTCCCATCTCCCCTACCCTCGTTTCAACCGCCGTTATTGCTTCCCCCTCCCTCGTCATTGCGAGCGTCAGCGAAGCAATCCAACGCACAACTATTATTTCCATCAACTCAATCATTTTCAATGGATTATCAACTTTGATTGCCGTATTTTCAACAGGCGTTAATAGATTTCCAACGTTGGTTGCACGATTTCCAACAAAGGTTGCACGATTTCCAACAAAGGTTGCACAACTTCCAACAAACGTTGCACGATTTCCAACAAACGTTGCACGATTTCCAACAAAGGTTGCACAACTTCCAACAAACGTTGCACAACTTCCAACAAACGTTGCACGATTTCCAACAAACGTTGCACGATTTCCAACCAACGTTGCACGATTTCCAACAAAGGTTGCACAACTTCCAACAAACGTTGCACGATTTCCAACCAACGTTGCACGGACGAAAACATTCGTTTTTGAACCTGCAACAAATGTCTTTGGATTAAAAACAAATGTGTTTGAACCTTCAACCGAGATTACCCCATTTGCAATAAATGTTTTATGGACGAAATTTTTGATTTTATGACCTGCAATAAATGTTTTATGGACGAAAATTTTGATTTTATGGTTTGAAAAAATATTTTTAACGGCTGTAATTTTCGTGCGAACAACATTCCTGCGGAATGTGTCTATCGGTAGAAACGTGACGTCCCCAAAAAACCTC
>JAISUE010000007.1 GCA_031272245.1 Bacteroidales bacterium | reverse complement strand
AGAGAATTTCAATTACAGAATTCCCGATTATCAGCAGACCCTGGACATTCCTACGGCTGCAATAACTATGTTGGGAAACCAATTAAAACATATCACGATGCAGAGCTGAAGATTGAGCGTGGCGACACGTCAAAGGCTGCCATACTTCTGCGAAATGATGCACATAAAAAGTTGGAAGCAAATAATGAATGAAATAATAAATAAAAAAAACTTGTATCAAAATAATTTTTTATGAAAAATTTTCAAGAAGTTGAAGCATCTTTTTCAAAAGCTTACAATTCTGTTCGTTTAGCTAAGACAGAATATGATGAGTCAAGATACTCAAACATTGAGTCATCCTGCATAGATCTTATATCTAATGCAGCAAGTTGTTATTTGGGTAGATACAAAAATTCATTTGTTCTCGTGGATGCTAACGGGAATAAGAAAGAGTTGTGTTTAAGCAATTCACTACAAGAGTTGTGTAAGAACTCTTTGGACGATGTAAAGAGCATTATGCTTGACATCAGAAATTGCGTGTTGTCTAACAAGCCAATCTGTATTAATGTTAGAGGTGATCAACGAAGACTTACGTTTTCGGAAGATACTCTGACAGGCAGGAAGATTATTAAGCTTAAAGATTCTTTTGATGAATATAGCGAAAGAGACAAATGTAGAGAAGATTTTCAGAAAATTTTACAAGAAAATAATATTACAAAACTATATCATTTTACAGATAGAAATAATTTGGAATCTATAAAAAAATATGGATTACTTTCTTGGGATTATTGTAGAAAAAATGGCATTCCTATTCCACGTCCTGGCGGAAACGAATTATCTAGAAAGTTAGATCAATATATAGGTATGCAAAATTATGTCAGATTATGTTTTGTGCCAGACCATCCTATGTTATATTTTGCAAAAAAAAGAAGGAAGAATACTTAATCCAGAAATTTTAGAAATAAGTGTTGATGTAATTTTTCAAAAAGAAACTAAATTTGCAAATCGCAATGCTACAAAAAATGGTGTAGAAATAAATGGGACAATAGAAAATTTTAAAACAATAAATTTTTCTATATTCAAAAATAAATATTTAGATTTAAATTTAAATGAAAAAGATTTTTATCAAGCAGAAGTATTGGTTTTAGAAAAAGTGCCTTTGAAAAAAATAATAAATATAGAAAACACTGATATTATATTTGGTTCAAGACAATTTAAAAAAATTGTAACTTTCAACCGTTAAACAAGGTAAAAAAACACTTTAAATTGTCTTGAACCTTATATTTTTTCATAATAAAAAAATAATTTGTCATATGATATATATTGAAAATAAAAGAAAATCCAATAAAAGTATTTTGAAGAAGTATCCTAATGCAAAAATTATAGATATTACATCTAAAGGCTGCCAGCCTTGGGTAAGACTAAGTCCATTTTATTCGCATGGCGGGATACCAATACCGTATTCGCCCAATTGTTTTGCAAATTCAGTTGAAGGAATTTGGCAAGGATTAAAGGTATTTAATAATGAAGGAATTGACATATCAAAATTTAATGTATCCGATATGAAAGGACTTAAACGTACTATTAGAAAATATGGTATAGTTAAGGGACATCAGAAAGGTATAAATAGCTTGGAATTGCTTGATTACTTGACGGCAAGAAAAGAAATTTACTTGAAAACTTACAAATGGGTGCTTGATAATAAAGTACAGGATGTTATAACGTTGTTGAGAGATGAAACTAAAAAGCAAGACATTGTATTATTAGATTATAACGTAAATCAAGAGAATGTGTACACTTCTATGAAACCTTTATCACATGCATTTTTGGTTAAATTGTATTTGGAAAAGCAATTTACAACAATTAATCAATCTATTGAAACAAATGTTTTTAACACACAATGCATACAGAACGTCAATATTAAAAACAATAATAAATTTATTGACAAAAATATAATCAAATTATACACAATAAATGGTTATTCCTTAACAAAAATCCATAAAGAATGTTCTATGAGTGTTGATAAAATCAAAAAAATATTAATTTTTAATAATGTAAATATTTCTAGAAGTAAAAGAAAAAGGGGTACAACTTTATTTTGACTGTTTTCTTGTTTGCGAGAGGCAACTACTTCGTAAGAGTGCAGACAGACAACGGCACGATAACGAGGAAAGTAATTGTGGAATAAAAACCACTGCGAAAAAGAAAAAGGGCGAGAATTGAAACTCGCCCTTTTTTTGTATGTAAATAATTTGTAGCTCTGAAAATTGTAAAGTTCTTGCCGACAGGTTTGGTGCTTTTCGTTTTTTTCATATATAAATTCACTATTAGTGGGTATTTGTTTGCTTTATTAATAAGAGTAATTTTGCAACATCAATTTTTGATAGGGTTTATATTATTAAATTTTAGAAAGTAATCGCCATTGCTTTCCTCTTAAAGCAGGGGACTAATCACAAAAAGTGAAGTTCCCGCTTTTTTTGTTTGCGGTACATAATATTTAAGGTTTTGGTAAAGTATAAATAAAATATTTTTGTATTTCTTTGGAAAGGAACTCTTTGTCTAACTGATCAGATGCATTGTAAATTTCTTTCAAAGAACCATTACGGTAAAGGATATTTATTTGTTCATCGTTAAAACTGTATGCTTTATTATGAAGTAAAGCGCAACGAAAGAAATATTTTTCATCAGTATTGTAATTCCTTTGTAAAGGGAGATAATCGTTAGCTTCCGTAAAAGCCACTAATTTAACTTTTCCAAGATTGCGATTTAGCAAACAATTTGCTAAATATGATAGAATTTTATCTTTGTTTTTGCTCCATATTTTTATTGCAGCCCATACATCAAAATCGTCTATGTTCACAAAATGTTCTAAAGATTCGTCTGTTGGTTCATTAGTTTTTTGTTTCAAAAAGAAAAGTAAGTAAGGATTTATATGTACTTCGTCTATAGATTTACCTGCTGTGGACATATTTTTTGCCCGTTCAAGAATAGAGAGTAAAAGGTTATCTGCGGCTACAACTGTTTTGTGCATATAGACTTGCCAGTACATCAAGCGACGAGATATTATAAATTTCTCAATGGAATAAATGCCTTTTTCATCAATAACCAAATCATCATTTTTGACAGCAAACATGTTCAATATACGTTCAGTTCCAATTACACCCTCCGATACTCCTGTAAAAAAACTGTCTCGTGTTAAATAATCTAATCTATCACAATCTACTTGGGAAGAAACCAGTTGATGGAGAAATTTTTTTTTGTATTTATTCGTAAAAATATCTATTGTTGTTTGAGAAACGTCAAGTTTTTTCATTAGGGCAAGCGAAACATCTTCGTGTTTGCATGAAAAAAAACAATGTTCTAATGCATGAGAAAAAGGAGAATGTCCTAAATCGTGAAGCAAAATAGCCGTAAGAGCAGCATTATATTCTACATCTGTAATGGATATTTCTTTTGCAATGAGAACATCAAGCGCTGTATTCATTAGAAACATTGCTCCTAATGAATGAGCAAACCTTGTATGTTCCGCACCCGGATATACAAGGTTTGTCTGCCCTAATTGCTTTATTCTTCTTAAACGTTGGAAAAACTTGTGAGAAATCAGATCAAATATTTCTTCATTTCTAATATTTATAAAGCCATAAACAGGATCATTTATTATTTTTTTTTTGTTGATAATAGACATTTTAATAATCACTATCATTACCTGTTCCTTCACCCATACGGGTTACAGCTTCTTTAGCTTCTTCATGTCCTGCTTCACTTGCTTTTATATACCATTGCAATGCAGTTTGACGATTAGGCTTTACTCCATAACCATTTTCATAACAATGTCCTAAATCAAACATTGCAGGAGCATAACCTTGTCCGGCGGATTTAGCAAACCATTTAACAGCTTCTGCTGTATAATTAAAATACCCATCAAGACAAAGTTTTCCATAATTATACATAGCTTCAGCATAACCTTGATTTGCAGCAAGCAAATAAAACTTTTTGGCTGTTACTTGGTCATCTTGTCCGAAATCACCTGTTTCATATGCTTTACCTAATGCGTTTTGTGCAGGAGCATATCCTTTTGTTGCTGCACGATTGTACCACGCAAGAGCCTCTGGAATGTTTCTTTCAACCCCAAGACCTTCATAATAACAACGTCCTAATTGATATTGTGCATCCACAATGCCTGATTCGGCAGCCACTCTGTAATCTTCAGCAGTTTGTGCAAAAGACAAAAAACTCATCGTAGAAAAAAATACGAGAGTAATAACATTTTTAATTGTTCTCATAACTTTCATAATTAAAGAATTTTTGTTTATGTAGCGGAGACGAGAGTTGAACTCGTGACCTCCGGGTTATGAATCCGACGCTCTAACCAACTGAGCTACCCCGCCATTTGAGTTTGCAAAGGTACTAATTTTTTGCAAATTACCAAAGAAAACACAACATTTATATGTTTTTTTTACTTTTTTATCTGCTTATATTCTTCATTTAATCCCTTGATAATCTCATCTGTTATATCCATTCCTTTATCTATATACAAAACAGGAGAATTGATATACTCTTTTCTTAAAATGATGGTAAAATTATCGTGATTTTTGTTGTAATCTTCAATAAAAGCATATATTGCATCTACAAGTTTTTTATTGTCATTAAACTGTCTTTCCTGTAATTTTGCAGCCATTTCCTGTTGTAAATATGGCAATTTCTGCTGTCTTTCAGTTAGTTCTTTTTCTTTTTCTTTTTGTTTTGTAAGAGTTAATTTGTCTCCTGTTTTAAGATACTCTTCATAATCTTTCTGAAGTTTTTGAGCCACACCTTTCACTTCGTTTTCCACTTGCGATTGATAGGCTTTTAATCCTGCTTCAAGGTCTTTTGCATATAGATAATGCTCCATAATACTGTCGGTATTTATATAAGCTATTTTCATATTGCCATTCTGAATAATTTTAGGAGTATTTCCAGTTGGTGTATCTACTTTACATTGATTTTTACACAATATACCGCATAATAATAAAACAACACCAGTTAATAAAGCCACCACAGCTAATATGTAACTCCATAGCAATCGTTTTTTTATCTTAACTATTTCTGGTATAACATTATCCTTTTGAGTTGAAACTGTTTCAACAATATCTTCTTTCTGTTCCTGCGGAATTAATTCCTGTGGATTTTCATTTATTTGTTCTTCCATATTATTATATATGTTTCTATTTTTATCAAGCTAAGTAATTTTGTTCAATTTTAATATAAAAATTATAATTAAAATTCTCTTTTTGTGCTTGTCTTGTTATTTTTCAATAGCTAACAATTCAATCTCAAAACAGAGTAATGAACCCGCAGGTAATTCGGGAGAGTCGTTATCGCCGTAAGCTAAGTCAGGTTTTATCCACAACAAATAAGTTGCTCCTTCACTCATTAACATTAATCCTTCTCTAAATCCGGGAACAACTTGACCAACTCCAAGTACAGCTGGTTCGTTGTCATTTTCAAAAGTAGATTCTACAATTTTTCCATCAATGGTTTTCAACCGGTAGTTAATGCGAACTTTGTCTCCTATTTCAGGATGTTTGTTGTTTTTGCCTGCTTTTATTATTTTGTATTGTAAACCGCTTTGAGTTGTTACAACTCCTTCTTTTGTTTTGTTTTCAGCTAAAAACTTTTCAGCTTTTTCTCTGTTAGGTTTTGCTACTTTTTTAGCCTCCTCTTGTTGTTTTTTCTGCAGTTCAGTTTGAAATTTACTCATTACTTCCTGTATTTTTTCTTGAGAAATGGAACCGGAAGTATCTCCCATAACAGTTTGATATAAAGCACGTGCAAGAATTTCTCTATTTATATCTATTTTTTGAGTATTGAACGATTCAGACATTTGACGTCCTTGCATATAACCAACAATATACGAAGCTGAATCATTTAAATTCTTTAATTCTCCCAAATCAACACGTTTTGGTTTTTGAGAACAGCCCGTAAGTAACAAACTCAATGAGCTGAATAATACTAATGATGATACTACTATTTTCTTCATCTTTTTTTAATTTCTTTTATGATTTAACTTTGCAAAGTTACAACTATTTTTTAGAAATAAGTTTTTTTTGAAAAAAAACGCTGAAATTATTTTGAAAAAACACTGTTTTATTTTGTCAAAGTAAAAGAAAAAAAATTTTTGATATATATCTTTGAAATCTTTATTCAGATAAGCAGATACAATGAATGTTGTTATGTTCATATAAAATGAATATTAGCGATTTTGCATTTCTTTTTATAATTTTTTTACTTATTTTGTTTGTTATTGCAAGAAAAATTGTACCTTTGCAAAGTCAAATAACGCAAAAAAGTATGCCTTATGAAAAGCGAATTGAATAAAATTAGGGTGGATAAAAGTAATGCCTATAAGATTGGACGAATGATTGAGGATATTTGCGACAAGTATAATTTGCATAACTATTTTGGTTTAATATCTACTACTGTTGCTTATGCGGGAAATATAGTGTTATCTGCTCTTAATGACGACGAAAGAATCATTTTTACATTTAATCAATGTATTGGAGGAGTAAGTTTTTCACTAAAAAGTGAAAGAAACATCTTTGAAAATCTTGATTTTAATATAGATTATACATCTCAAAGTCCGGAACTTATCATTAAAATGCTGACAAATGAAGTATATATTCAACAAGAAGGAAAAGAATTAGAAATGGTTTTTTACGTTAATGGAATAGAACCTGCACAATTACTTACACGACAGGATAAATTAAAAACATATTTTAAAAAAAACTTAGTTAAAAATTAAATGATAACTCTCTCAACAAATACAGATTTTAAATTACCATTTCAACGCACTGCATTAAAAGATTGGATTAAGAAAATTGCAGTACTTTATGGAAAAGAAATAGGAGAAATTTCGTATATTTTTTGTGATGACGAATATCTTCTAGAAATAAACCAAGAGTATTTAAATCACGATACTTATACAGATATTGTTACGTTTGACTATTCAGAAGACGACATTATAAGTGGGGATATTTTTATTTCAGTGGACAGAGTAAAAGAAAATGCAAAAAAACTGAAAATTCCATTTGAACGAGAATTGAAACGAGTTATAATTCATGGAATTTTACATCTTTGTGGTTTGAAAGATAAAACTAGTGAAGAGTCTTCTAAAATGAGAGAAGAAGAAGAAAAAGCCCTTTCTTTACAATAACAATTATCAAGTAAGTAATAAATATAATTTACACATAAAGAATTTATTTATTTCATTATAAAATGAGTAATAGCCTATAAGAATAATGAATATTCTCTTTTTGTGTCATTAAAAGAAAAATCGTAACTTTGCAAATTGAAAAATACTTTAAGGTAATTTTACTAAAATATATACACATTAAATATTATGTTAGACAAATTAGAGGCAATAAACGAACGATTTCTGGATATTGAAAAACAAATGAATGAACCGGACGTGATGAACGATATGAAACGTTACGTCAAACTGAATAAAGATTATAAGGACTTACAACCGATTATTGCTGCATATAAGGAATATAAAACAATCATTGACAATATTGAAAATGCCAAACAGGTACTCGCCACAGAAAAAGATGAAGAGTTCCGTGAACTGGCAAAGGAAGAACTCTCTGTTTTAACTGAAAAAAAAGACAAAATGGAGGAAGATATTCGCCTTATGTTGATTCCCGCCGACCCGCAGGATGGTAAAAATGCCGTGTTTGAAATTCGTGCAGGCACAGGTGGCGACGAAGCAAGCATATTTGCCGGAGATCTTTACAGAATGTATGTCAAGTATTTCGAAAAAAAAGGCTGGAAAGTTGAACTCGTGGATTTTACGGAAGGAACAGTTGGAGGTTATAAAGAAATTGTGCTTAACGTAAATGGAGAAGGCGTTTATGGTCAAATGAAATATGAATCGGGAGTTCATCGTGTTCAAAGAGTCCCTCAAACCGAAACTCAGGGAAGGGTTCATACTTCTGCCGCATCGGTTGTTGTTTTACCCGAAGCAGAAGAATTTGATGTGGAAATTAAAATGAGCGATATTCGTAAAGATACTTTCTGTTCTTCGGGTCCGGGAGGACAATCGGTGAACACAACATATTCCGCAATACGTCTGACTCACATTCCAACAGGAATAGTTGTTTCCTGCCAAGACCAAAAATCACAGATTAAGAACTTTGACAAGGCTTTAGTGGTTTTAAGAACACGTTTGTTTGAACTTGAATACAACAAATACCTCAACGAAATAGCATCAAAACGCAAAACAATGGTTTCAACCGGCGACCGCTCCGCAAAGATACGTACATATAATTATCCCCAAAGCAGAGTAACTGACCATAGAATAAATTATACGATGTACAATCTGTCCGCCTTTATGGATGGAGACATTCAGGATTTACTTGATGCCTTGCAGTTGGCAGAAAATGCAGAAAGATTGAAAGAGGCTGTAAGTTAAAAAACATATAGTTATGAATATAATAATGAAAAATAAAACAGGAAAGGCTATCTGGCAATATCTTATGATAACTTTTGGTATTTTGCTTTATACTTTTTCGTGGAGTGTATTTCTTATTCCGCAAAAAATTATAGCAGGAGGAGTAGCAGGTGCAACAGCAATTATTTATTTTGCAACCGATATACCAATGGGTATAAGTAACTTTGCTATCAATGCGGTGCTGGTTGTAATTGCTTTTAAGATAATGGGGAAAAAGTTTGCTCTCAACACTCTTTTCGGAATAGCACTTACTTCCGTTGCGTTTTTATTTTGGCAACAGATTATTCACATTGAAAAAATTATACCTGCGGGCAACTTTGAATTGTTTATGAATGCCATTATTGGAGCAGGTGTTTCGGCAATAGGAATAGGGATTGCCTTTAACAATGGAGGTAATACGGGCGGAACTGATATTGTTGCATTGATTGTGAATAAATACAGAAATATATCTCCTGGCAGAATAATTCTTTCCATTGATGTATTCATTATCCTTTCGGCTATTTTGTTACCGGGAATGGGAATAGAAAATATCATTTACGGATATGTGGTTATGTTTGTTTTTGCCTACGTGCTGGATATGACTATTGAAGGCAATAAACAGACATATCAAATTACTGTTTTTTCCCAACATAACGAACAGATAGCCGATGCAATTCTTAACAAGGTAGGACGCGGAGTAACTTTGCTGAATGGATTTGGCTGGTATTCCAGGAAGGAACAGAAAGTTTTGCTTGTTCTTGCTCAAAAGCATGACCGTGTTGCTATTTTGAAACTCATAAAAAGTATAGACCCTGCGGCATTTATTTCTGTTGCGAAAACTCAGGGTGTTTATGGCAAAAACTTTGAGCAGTTAAAAGGATAAGTATTCCCCAATAAATTAGATTAAATGTTTTTGTTAATAAATTTGTAACACAAATTGAAATTTATTTGAGTTCCTGTATTTGTACCTACTATCTTGATATTTAAAAGTCAAAATTAGATTTATTTTGTGGAAAATCATTGTTTTTATATGTAAACATCAAAATTTATAATGAATAAATTAAAGCAATTATTTTAAAATCCACACTCTAAAAGTGTCATTTTAAAAACTAAATATTGTTTTAATTGATTATTTATTGATATTAGTAACTATAAACAAATTTTATAAAGAATGATGTAAAAAATATATATTTCTGAAATGTTTAAATTCTGTAAATTTGTAAGATTTTTATTATTTTTGCGACTTATAATCATAAAATAAAATTTTATTTGCTATGAAAAAATTCATTATGTGTGCCTTTCTGTTGGCATTTATGGGAACAACGGTTGTGATAGCCCAAAATCCTCCTGTTAAACAAGAGGCAAAGACCGAGAAAAAAGCTTGTTGCGATAAAAAAGGAGACGAAAAATCTAAAACATGTGACCATTCTCAAAAACAATGTTGTAAAAAAGACGTTACTAAACAAGGTGATGCTTCTGCAAAACAATGTTGTAAAAAAGAAGGACAAACTTCTGAAAAGAAATGTTGCAAAAAAGATGCAACTAAAGCTTGCTGCAAAGACAAAACAAAAAGTCAAGCAGAAAAAAATTAAGCATTCTATCTTTGCAAAGAGTTAATGTACGGGGGTAATTAACTATAATTACCCCTTAATTTTAGAGATAATTCTCAAAGAATTATCATTGTGTGAATGATGGAATATGGAAGATTTGCTTATTGCACAAAAAATTGCAGATGGAGATAAAGAGGTTTTTGAAAATTTTTATAACGAATATAGCCTCAAATTGCTAAATCTCTGTTATGGAATGCTCCACAACAAAACTGATGCAGAAGACTTGGTGCAGGAAATATTTATTGAAATCTATAATAATGCACAGTTTTTTAAGGGGAAATCAAAACTTTCTACATGGGTTTATAGAATAGCAATAAATAAGACAATAAGTCATATCAGAAAAAAAAAGATAAGAAACATCTTTGTTCCAATAGAAAATGAAGCCCGTATTGGACAGATGGAGCAAGATCATGAAAGTGAACAAACACAACAAGAAGAAAAACTTAAATATCTGCAATCTGCAATAGATACTTTGCCGGCAAAACAAAAAACAGCTATTGTTTTATTTGCTTATGAGCAGATGCCACAAAAAGAAATAGCAGAAGTAATGAAATGCTCACTCTCTGCTGTAGAGGTAATGATACATAGAGCAAAAAAAACATTAAAACAAAAGTTAGAAATTAAATATAACGAGATAGAAAACTTATGAAAGTAGAAGATATTTTGAAAAAAGACAGGCTTACGGAAGTGAATCCTTTTGGCTTCATGCGTTTGCAAGCCGCATTAGAAGAGAGAGAAAAACAATACATACCTAAAAGGTTTGCTATTGTTGCAAAAATATCTCTTTGTTTGATTGCTTTTGCAATAATAACCAACGCTTATGAGTTGATAATATTTAACAAATCACAAAAAACTGTAATAGCAGAGCAAAAAGACTCATATGAAAAATTTATGTCGGAAAACTATTATGATATTCTGACAAAGTATTATCCACAAGAATTATTTAACAAGTAAATACAATCAACTATGAAACGCTCACATTTAATAACTTTAGTGATTGTTTTGCTTGCACTAACAACTACCAATGTTTGGTTACTATTAAAATCCAAATCTGTTTGTGACAATAATTGTTGCGTAAATCATTCCGGCGAAACGTGTTATATAACTGAAAATCTTTCATTAGCACCAAATCAAAAAGCAGAATATGACAAAATAAAGACCTACCACAGAACTGCTGCTGCTAATTATGCCGACAGTCTTCACCAAACACAATATTTACTTGTAGAATATATGCAGAAAAATCCTTTTGATAGCTCTGCCATAATGCAAATAGAATACAAAATACAACGTTATCAACAATTATTGTTAAATCAAAGCATAAAACAATATTATGATATTAAGAAAATTCTAACATCAAAAGAACAAATATCTCAATTAGATTCTTTGTATAGTAATATTTTGGTTTGTCGTCCTACTTGTAAAGAAAAGACAGATATTTCGTCTTCACATATTCATATTCACTAATCAGGAATTATACTGATTTTATAATTCATATAGTTACTGTGAGAGAATTTCTTTTTGTCTTTTAAATATTCTTTATGATAAGGACCATAAGGAAAATCTAAAAACACATAGTGTTGCATTTGTTCTATTGCTTCGTAAATTTGCATTTCTTTACTGCTTTCCCAAAAAGAATCTTCACTTTTATCTTTTAATGGAAATGGACTTCTATACGAAAATGTAGCCTGTCTGTGAAACAACGTATCGTGAGTATGAGTTGAAATCATTGTATAATCTGCAACAATTTCTGTTTGCGTACTCCAATACTCTTTATTTATAGAGAAAATAGTAATAAACAAAGCAATATCAGCCCCATATTCTTTATAAATTAATGGGGTCTTTGCTGCAGTTAGCCAATGAGAATTAAAAAGCGTATCCATTTTGGCATGTTCATCAAGTGAGGTTACAGGAAAAAGATAATAACCTTTAATGGATAGTTCTTTTGTTAAAGCTGTAAGAAACAATTTATCACCATATTGATTTTTTGACCTGTTCCACGGATAAACTACAAATATTGAACGAGGGAGTTCTTTATAAACTTTTGAATAAATACTATCTCTTCTAATTTTTTTTGGAAAATTCTTTTCAAAAAAGTTAAGAGTGTCTCCTGCCAATTCTTTTTCTCGTCTTTTTTGTTCTTTTGCAAGACGTTTTAATTCTTTTTTAGAAATAGGATTAACGGTGGTATCTTTTATTGGTTCATTCTTTTTTTCTCCGGTTATTTCTGCAAGTATGTCTTCGGTTCGGATTTCATCTTCTTTTAAATATTTATCTTTGACTTTATCAGTAACATTGCAGGCAGTGAATAAAAAAGCCATTGCAAATAAATATATTAGTTGTTTCATAAATCTAAATCATTTAAAAGTTTATTCATATAGCTACGAGATTCCGGATATAATAGAATTTCTTTTTGAAAATACTCTTTTGCTTTTACAGTATCACCTTGTTTGAATAGCATAAATCCATAATCAGCACAACTTCCCGGAGGCGGAATAATATCTTTGCCTTTTGGAACATCAACAATTTTTTTGTATTGTTTAACAATTTTTTTGTTATCCTTATCACTCCAACCACCCTTGACATAAGTATAAATAAGTTCGTCATAATTATAATGCAAATACAAAGCCTTATTACAACTACAAAAAGCAAAACAAATGACTGATAAAATTATAAACTTTCTCATATTATATGTGTTTTATGTTATTTTTTTCACTTGCAAAAATACTATTTTTCCTTTCATAACAACTTAAAAACTATTCCATAACTCTTCACCATACATTTATTTTTTTCGAGTAAGTAAAGTATTTGCAAAATTGAAAAGATTTGTTTTGAAAGATGGTATCACAGAAATGTTTTGAAGGTTAATGAATGCTTTTTCTGTGTATAATTTCATCATATTTTCTGCAATATTTCTAATATTTAAGTTTTCATATAAGGCAATAACTTTATTTATTTTTTCAGTCTGTTCCATTTCTTTATCAGAAAATAATTGCAAAAGCTTACCTTTATTTTCGTTGTCTGCTATTTCTAACGCCTTGAGATAGAGAAATGTTTTTTTATTATCACAAATATCTTTGCCTTTTATCTTGCCAAAAGTTTCAATATTACCCCAACAATCAAGAATATCATCCTGTATTTGAAAAGCAATACCAATATTTTCTCCAAAATTTACTAATAATTCTATGTCTTTTGTGTTTGCTGTAGCTATCATTGCCCCCATTTTCAAGGCAGCACCTATCAAAACAGATGTTTTTAGGCGAACCATTTCAATGTATTCTTCAATAGTTACATCTTTTCTTGTTTCAAATTCCATATCCAAAGCTTGTCCTTCACATATTTCTATAGCAGTTTTCGCTAAAACTTTAGCAAGTTTTCCTGCTATATGTTCTTCAGATTCAAATACTTTTTCAATGGCAATCGCAAACATTGTATCGCCAGAGAGTATTGCCATATTTGTATTGTATTGTTTATGAACGCTTGGCTTTCCTCTTCTGAAAGGAGAATTATCCATTATATCATCGTGAAGTAAAGTGAAATTGTGTAAAACTTCAATAGCAACAGCGGCAGACCTGCATTTTTCCATAGATTTAAAGCCAAACATATCGGCTGCAAGCAAGACAAATAATGGGCGTATTCTTTTGCCACCCTGAGACATTGCATAATTTACAGGTTCATATAAAAAAACAGGTTTTTTTAACCATTTTTCCTGTTTAATCATGTTGATAGCGAGAGCTTGTAGGTCATTTAATGTATGATTCATTGTATTTTATGTTTCATTGCAAATTTAGCAAGCAAAAATAGTAATATTTTGTAATATAATAAATGACTTATAATGATACAAATAGATAAGGTATTAGGATTTAAATTGTGGTATAGAAAAAATACCCTTAATTTGTTAAAAAGGTTATGTAGAAATGGAAAGTGAAATTACCTTTTTACATCTGAAAACCTTGATTTCACATTATGAAAAATATTTTAAATCTATTGAAAGTGATATTGGTTTTTTTAATAAATATGTATTCTCTCTTTTACAAATATATTGAGAAAACAAAAAAGTATGGATTTTATGGAATAAAAAGTATTTTTCGTTTTGTGGTGTTTATAGTTTAGTGTTTAGCGTTTTGAAAAACAAATATATATAATAAGAGCAATAGCCGTACCAATGCAATCAGCGAGAAAATCCCACCAACTAAATGAACGTTGAATGTAAGTTTCAAGAAGTCCCTGAATTATTTCTGTTAAAATACCCAAAAAGCAACTTATTGATATAGATAGAATATAAAGTTTAAATTTGGCAGATGTCTTTAATTCCGTTACTTTGCAAAGAAAAAACATAAAGACTCCAAATAAACATATATGAACAAATTTGTCAAAATGAGGAATATGTATTGGTATCGGTTGTAATTCAAGCTCAGATTTAGGCATTAGAATGGTAATAAATATTATTATTGTCCAAAGGGAAAACAATATTTTATAAATTTTTTGTTGCTTTTTGACCATAAACATATAAAATTAAAAAGAGCTGCACACTAAAAAAACTTAATGTAACAGCTCAAAAAAATAGTTATGTTAATAATGTTTTATAATCCAATAAAAGCGGAATATGTTGCGGCATCCTTTAATTCATTAACTTCATCTGGATTTGTAAGTTTAATTTTAACAATCCAGCCTTCTCCATAAGGGTCATTGTTAATAGATGCAGCATTATCTGCTATTGATTCGTTAAATTCCAAAACTTCCCCAGAAACAGGCATAAGAATATCAGAAACAGTTTTAACTGCCTCTATGGTGCCTAATGTTTCATTTTTCTCTAATGTTTCGCCAACCGTATCAATATCAACGAAGACAATATCTCCTAATTCATGTTGAGCGAAATCGGTGATGCCAACATAAGCTTCTTCACCTTCTATTCTTAACCATTCGTGGTCATCAGAATATTTTAAATTTTGTGGTATGTTCATTTTATTTTAATTATAATTTATTGTTTTTAAGGTTGCAAAAATAATAAAAGTTTTCTAAATAATTGCATTTTATTGTTTTTAATTGCTGAATTATAGCTTGAGAGGTATTTGCAAATAGAATTAAACAGAACATAGCAATATTTAAAGCAAATTTGGAACAGAAAGGAGAAAACTCTAAAATTGCATTTTATCCATTTAGAATTTTGTTTTTGACGTATAAAATATTCTTTTGTCAAGGTTATTTTTTCTTTTATTTCACTCAATTTTGTCAAGTATTTTACTAAAAAATTTTGATTTTTTTCAGTCAACTGTTGAAGTTTGATATGAATTATTAAGCTTGTTGCCCATTTCTGAATGAATATCACATTATCATGATAGATATTCCTTTTGTTGTTATTGGATTTCTCAATAGTTTTGAATTTACTTCATTGCTAATTTTCTAAATTCACCCGGTGTAAGACCATATTGTTGTAAAAAAAGTCGGTGAAAAGACGAACGAGATTTGAAGCCACACAAAGATGCAAGCACATCAAGCGTATCTTTGTTATCTTTCTGCGAAAGAAGTGTACGAGCATAATGTAATCTAAATCCATTTATATAATCAGTAACGGTTTGACCTGAACATATTTTTATTGCCTCTCGAATGTATTCGTCGTTAGTGCCTAACTCCATTGCTAATTTCTTTCTATCCAAAGAGTCATCGGTATATAGATTAGAGGTTCTAAATAAATTTTCTATGCGTTCAAAAAGTTGTTGATAGTGATTGTTGCTTGCTGCCAATTCTTTAATTTCGGGATCTATTTCGGTTTTTGTCTGTGCAATATTAAACGATAACATTATTTTATCCTGTTCTAAAATGCGTGCTACAATAGCTTTGTTTTTGAGCTTAATACGAAATGAATATATCAACATCACAACTGTCAGTATGATAAGCAAAGAAATAACAACCAACATAGCGATTATGAATTGTTGATGGCGCTGTTTTTCCATATTAAGCTTTTCCACTTCGTACTGAGTTTGCAGCTCGTCTAATTTTGCATTTATACTTATTTCATCTATTGAATCTTTAGTTATTACATAATGCTCAAAAAGGTCTGCTGCTTCTACTCCCCGTCCCATTTTTCCAAGCAAAACGGATTTATAATAAAGAAGTTCGAGTGCGGAATTTTTATTATCTGTTTCCTTATAATACTCCAAAAGTTCGTTAACAATGGTAAGAGCTTCGTTATATTTCTCTTCCATTTTATATAAATTCATAAGACTACCCATATATGCAGGTTTGTAAATCGGAGAAAGTTTTTCTATATAAGAATTTATTTTTGAGAAATAAGTTTGAGCTTTTTTGAAATTTTTCATATTTGTATAGAGATCCGCGTATTCAATATCTATGTAAAAATGTCCTGCAAGCTCCTTAAAACCAAGTTCTTTGTCTCTCTCTTTTCGCAATTCCTCCCATTTAGGCAAAAGTTTTTCCATTACGGTATATTTTTTCTGTTGTTTCAAAACATACAGCAGTGATTTATAAACTATTATTTTATCAACGACAGATTTTGCATCGGAAAAATAATCTATAGCTTGTTCAAAAAACTTCTCTGCCTCTTGATATCGGTTGCGTTCAGAATAAATTTTTCCGAGAACGTAGTTGGAAGTTCCTAATCCGAAATTACTCTGTATTTTTTCGGCAAAATTGTTCATAATATTGGCTTCCTCAATGGCGCGATTGGTGTTTCGTTCTTGAATGAGGATAGAAATTTTTAGCGAATAAACATAAAAATAATGCTCCCATATCTTATTATTTTTTGTAAAGAGCATAAAATGTTCGTAATTGTCATTAAACAATTTATGATTGAAATAGTAATAAAAATCCATTAAATTCATAAGGGCGTAAGCTTCTTCTTCTGTGTTTTTTTGTTTTTGAGCTTCAAAAATGAAGCCCTGCATAATTTTCAAACGCAGCACAGTATCAGGATTACTGTAGGAAATACGGGATAGGTAATGGTATGTTTCAATTTTTTTTGCATCAGGCATTGTTTGTATAGCATGATATAAGGAATCAATTTTTTGATTGTGAAGAATGGTGAGGTCTTGGGCAGAAGTTTTGTAAGCAACATTAGAAAACATTAAAAAAATGCACAAAATAATTAAATCATACAACTTAACAATGTGGACTATATTATTTTTATTTCTGATTATTGCGTATTTATATACTTTCTTGATGAAAGTGTTCTCATTCATATATTTTTTGCTTTTGTTTAATTTTAGTGGGCAAAAGTAGCAAAAAACAAAAACAAGTAAAATAAAAACTTTGCCGACTTTGATAAATTCTTAAAAAGGCATATACATCATTTTATTTTAACAAGTTTTTAAAAAAATTAAATCTTATTCTTGTAAATTAAAATAAAGATTGGAAAAATTAAAAACTTTTAATTGTTATTTGTTAAGCAAATACGCAAATGACAAGTTTTTATTTTTTTTACATAAATACTTGAATACAAATAAAAAAGAGGGCTTTTCACCCTCTCAGCATAAACAAAATTATTTTAAAACATTAAAAAAAATTACTCGGCAAAGGTACGCATATTTTTTGACATCAACAAAATTTTCTATTTTTTTTACTTGTTGTATTAAAAAAAACTCTTTCTTCTTTTAAGGAAAAGTTATTAGATAATTATTACTTAATCTCTTAATCTCAATTTATTAGTGATTTTAGTTTGAATCAAATTTATATATTTTTTTCTTGTAAATATGTAAAAAATAAAAGTTTTTAGTCATTTAAAAATATCTGCTTAAATTCTGTTTGTATTATGTTTTGTGCTTGTTCTACAGCAATATCAATATTATCGTTCAAAATAGTATAATCAAAATATTTGCTTTGTGTTAACTCCATTTCAGATCTCTCAATACGTTTTGCAATACTTTCAGGACTATCAGTTGCCCTGAATTCAAGCCTTCTACGTAATTCTTCAACTGAAGGAGGCATTACAAAAACAGAAACAGCACTATCTCCAAATAATTTTTTTATATTTATACCCCCATTCACATCAACATCAAAAGCTATTATTTTATTATTGGAGCGAATCCTTTTTATTTCACTCTTTAAAGTACCGTAAAGCGTACCGTTATATACCTCTTCCCATTCTAAAAATTCATTATTTGCAAGTTTTTTTCTAAATTCTTCTTCTGTCAAAAAATAATAATCTTTACCATGTATTTCATTATCTCGTTTTGGGCGTGAGGTTGCAGATATGGAAAAATTAAACAATTCAGGATTTTTTTCAAACAAATGTTTAAGAATAGTAGTTTTCCCGGAACCGGATGGAGCAGAAAATATAATAATGTCTTTTTCCATTATTGATTAAATTATTATTCTTGCACGTTTAAAACGTTTTTCCATTATGGAATTAAGTGTTGTATAAGCTAAAGATGTTTCCTTCCAATCACGTTCTGCTTTATATTTAAGTATTATTTCTATAGCCATTTCAAAAGTATTACTATTATTCAACTCCTGAATGAAATCTGTGTAAGCCTTCATGTTTCCAAAAAATAATTCATTTATAAACAAAAATTTTTCATTGACACCTATATTTGTTCTTAAATCTGTCATTATTGTTTCATAAACTTTATCATTTAAAGTTTCATTTTCACTAAATTTATCAGCAATAGTTTGTTGTCCATCTCCAAAGAGGTCTGATGGATAATGACTTATTTCTTTTTCTGCATCAGTCATTATATTTTCATGAAGATATTTCAAAACAGAAGGTGTATTTTTAACTATATGTTCTGCCTCTTCACTCTTTTCTTTAACTTTTTCTTCATCATTAACTTTTTCTTCATCTTCTTTTACAAATAGCTGTTCATTATTGCTAAAAGTTTCTGTAATTTGTGTTTCCATGATAATAGGAAAGTCAAGTAGTAAATCATAAACTTGTCGCAATTTATCTTTTAAAACGTCTATTTCCATTTGAGATACATCATTTTGCTCTAAACAAATTTTGTCGCTCAATACTTTAATTTTTGAAATTAAAGCACTTAAATTACTTTTATAACTGTCCATTTTGATAAAAAATATGAAAAATCAAGGGTGTAAAAATAATAAAAAACTATAATAAAAGTCTTTTTAATGTACTTAATTGTCAAAAATTAGGCTAAAAACTTCTTGATATTTTATTCTCTTACTGTTTTTTTGCAAACATAAAAAAGGGTTTCTGAAGAAACCCTTTAATAGTGTAATTTTAATAACATTAAAATATATTTATTTATGTATTATTTGTTTTTACTGAGATTTAACTTTTGAGGAAGTCTGACTTTTTGTTGTTATTTGTTTTTTTGCTGTCGTTGTTTGCTTTTGAGGAGAGGTTGTATTTTTTTTTGTTGATTCAATTTTAGTATTTGCTTTTGTTGTAGAATTCTCTTTTTCTACAGATGAAACCGTTTTAGTTGAATTATTATTTTTTTGTATTGCTGGTTTATCAGTAGTTTTTACAGGAGAATCTTTTTTAATTTCCATCTCATTATTTGGAATTACGTTAGTTTTAGGACTTGTTACATTAATGTTTGTTGCAGGAGAAACTGTATTCTTTGTTGAAACCGTGGTTGTTGTAGCTTTAACAGGTCTTTCGGATGTTACTTTTGCAGGTTTGGCAAGTTGCAAATTTGTTGTTTCTTTATTTGAATTAGGGTTAAATTCTTTAGCAGTGGTACGATTTACTTCTATTACCGTTGTATTTTTTGAAAGTTGTGCATCATCAAAAGTAGTATTTGGATTTTTAACTTTGTAATCATTTTCCAATGATATTTCTGTTGGTAAATCTTTTATAAGTTTTTGTTCATCTGTATCAAAGTATTGGTTGATACTTATATCCTTAAATGATGCTGTATTTGAACCGACTGTTGGTGTTTCTTTACCATTATTAGATATATTTCCACCACTTGTAGCACCACTTATACCTCTTCCTATTGTAACAGTGTTTCTATTTCCTCCATTATTATCATAATCACTTGGATCTTTATGATGATTGTGTCCGTTAGGATTATAATGATTGTCATAATGGTCATATCTATTGCAGTAAGAACGATAATAAGCATCATAATAGCCATTTCTATATCCATTTGCATAACCGGCATTGTAACTTGAATTGTAACCATAGTAATAACTCCAGCCAAAATAGGTATAAAAGAAGTATTCCCAATAATCATCACAGCTATTTATTACATTAACTGCATATTGACGAGCAGTTAAAGAGTAATTTATTGCCTGACGATAATTACGATGTCTGTACAAATCTTGTGCATAATCATTAAAATATATTGCTTTTGAGAGAGAAGAGCCGTTCCAATAATTATAATAATTTACTATATCATACGCCTCATCTATTATATAAGCGGTCTTTCTGATTACTTCTCTTGCTGTATGGCGTGAATATTTAGAAGCACAAGCATGAGAGTTTCCTAATAATGTTACAAGTACAAAAATACCTGCAACTGAATTTAAAAGTTTTTTTCTAATCGGATTCATAATAAAATTCTTTTATAAAGATTAATTACTAATTTTAAGAAAGTATGCAATTAATGTGCCAAATACTTTTTTATTTCCAACGAAAAGAGCTAATTAAATGTTCCAAATCAGCCTCTATATGCTTAATAACAGGAGCAAGAGAATCGTTATTGGCGGGTTTATTATAATTCAATGACGCTCTTATAAAGTTGTTATTTTTGTCTGTAATAAAAAATTGATATGGAGACGCTACCTTGTTACCTTTTATTTGATAGGTAGTTGCAAAAACATTGGCGTATTCATTGTTATATGTTTTGGAAAGTACTCCGGATGAACGTTTGTTTTGCGATTCATAAGCAAATTTATCACAATCACTTATAAGCGAGTCTAAAAAAGATAAATTGTTAAAATGAATATAAGTAACATATAAAGTATATCCATAGGGTTGAAAATCTATGTTAAACCAATTTAAGTTATTTTCATAAGAATTTGGTACTATTTTTCCATAATTAGGATATTCAAAAGTAAATGGTAAAGTTGCTGTATCAAAAACAATATATTCATATTGAGGAATATCTATTCTTACATAAGTTTTAGGTTTTGGCTGATAACGATCTTCTTTTATGCAACTCCAAAATAGGCAAATACTACAAATAAGAATTATACTTAAAGTTTTTTTCATAGATTTTTTGTAGCAAAAGTAACAAAACTCAACATAATGGTCAAAAATGTTGAGTTTTCCTTTGTAATTTTTTGATTTTTGTGATTAAACTTAAAGATAAAATTTATAATGATTTTATCACAAAAATATCTATTCATTAACAGAATCTTCGTATCGTAAATTTTCTATAATAAATTCTTGTCTCTCTGGAGTATTATCTCCCATATAAAATGATAACACTTCTTTTATTCCGCTCTCTTTGTTGAGTAAAACAGGTTCAAGTCTTATTTCCTTACCTATAAAATGAGCAAATTCGTCCGGAGAAATTTCTCCCAATCCCTTAAACCGTGTTATTTCTGCTGTAGAACCACAATCCGATATAGCTTTTTGACGTTCTAAATCGTTATAACAATAAAAAGTTTGTTTTTTATTTCTCACTCTGAATAAAGGTGTTTGTAAAATATAAACATGACCACTTTTTACAAGCTCAGGAAAAAAAGAAAGAAAAAATGTCATTAAAAGCATCCTTATATGCATTCCGTCTACATCAGCATCAGTAGCAATTACTATGTTGTTATAACGTAAATTATCTAAATCTTCATCTATGTTCAAAGCATTATGAAGCAGATTAAATTCCTCATTAGTATAAACCACCTCTTTTGTTTTATTGTAACAATTATAAGGTTTTCCTCTCAATGAAAAAACAGCTTGCGTCTGAACATCACGACTTTTAGTTATAGAACCACTTGCACTATCTCCTTCAGTAATAAAAAGCGTGGATTCAAGTCTCCTCTCATCTTTGGAATTATAATGTATTTTACAATCTCTAAGTTTTTTATTTGTTAAACTAACTTTTTTTGCTGACTCTCTCGCAAGTTTTTTCACATTTTGCATGCCTTTTCTTTCCTTCTCGTTCAGCAAAATCTTCTGCAAAAGAATATCTGCTACTTCACTGTTTATATGCAAATAATCATCAAAAGCTTTTTTTACACATTCAATAACATACGTTTTTACGGCTTGACCACTGCCGTCAGGTTTCATATTTGTAGAACCTAATTTAGTTTTTGTTTGACTCTCAAATACAGGCTCTTCTATACGTAAACTGATTGCAGCCACCATACCTGATCTAACATCTGATGCTTCAAAGTCTTTGTGATAAAAGTCTTTTGCCACCTTAACAACAGCTTCTCTAAATGCAGAAAGATGTGTTCCCCCTTGTGTTGTATGCTGTCCGTTTACAAAAGAATAATTTTCTTCACTTATTACTTTATCACTATGTGTTATAGCAAATTCAAAACCATTTTCCTGCAAATGAATTATAGGATATAAACCTTCTCCTTCCATATTGTTTTGCAGCAAGTCTAACAAACCATGTTTTGATTGAATTTTCTGCCCATTGTATATCAGTACTAAACCTTTATTCAAATAAGCATAATTCCAAATCATTTTTTCTATATATTCATTCAAAAATGAATAAGAACCAAACAATCTGCTATCACTATCCGGCTTAAAAGTAACTATTGTGCCATTATCGTCTGTACAAGATGTTACAGGGTAATCTTCTATAAGGTTTCCTCTCTGAAACTTTGCTATTTTTGTTTTTCCTTCACGTATAGATTGCACACAAAAATATTCGCTCAATGCATTCACAGCTTTTGTTCCGACACCATTCATTCCAACAGACTTCTGAAAAGCTATACTATCGTATTTTCCTCCTGTGTTCATCTTGGAAACACAATCTATAACACTTTCCAAAGGTATTCCTCTCCCGTAATCACGTACACATACCATATTAGTATTAAAATCAACACTAATATCTATCTGTTTTCCTGCACCCATTCCAAATTCGTCAATGCTGTTATCAATTATTTCCTTGAGCAAAACATAAATTCCATCGTCTGAAGACGCTCCTTCCCCAAGTTTCCCTATATACATACCGGGACGAAGCCTTATATGTTCGTTCCATTCAAGGCTTTTAATATTTTCGTTAGTATAGTTAACAAGATTTTCCATTCGTTCTCACTTTTTCCCTTTCATTAAGGATGAGCAAAAGTAGTAAAATCCCTCAAAAAAACATTATTTTCATAATAAAAAATTTTGATACATAATTACGAAAATAAAGATAATTTCACGATTATTTTTCTATCACAACTTCATCTACCTGTTTCTGTGCCTCTTGAACTCCTTCTGCATTCTCATTCTTAATATGATTTTCCTTAACGACTATTGCATCAAAACGTTTTTGCGCTTCATTTACCAAATCTTTTCCTTCGTAGTTTTCTATAATACTTTGATAAGTCTGTTTTGCTTGAAGGTTGTTGTTTCGCATACTAAAGATGTCTCCCCAGAGAATAAAAGCTTTAGCTAACCAGTATTCACTGCTTGGATTAGCAGTTATACTGTGAATAACTTTTTCACTCTGTTCATAGTCGCCTTTATTATAATAATATTGAGCAAAAATATAATTTGCTTCTCCGGCATATTCACCGTTTGAAGATGATTTTAATTTTGTAAATTCTTCCAAAGCATTTGTCGTATCATTCAAAGAAAGATAAGATTGTGCAAGGATATAAGTTATTTCATCACGCTCACTTGTGGATAATTTTGTTTGCTCAAGTGTTGCTTTTGCACAAACTATGGTTTTCTGATAGTCCCTTAAATTATATAATGCACGGGTTCTACCAATTTTTGCCAAAAGAGAATGAGTGTTTATCTCACTTTCAGCATCTAATTTAAGATATTGTTCGGAAGAGAGTTCATATTGTTGTAAAGAATAGGCAATGTTTGCGGAATAAAGTAGAGAATTATGAGTGAATTTATTTTTTGGAGCATTGCAAATCGCAAGATACGATTCCAATGCCTGTTGGGTTTGTCCATTTTTCATTAAACAGTCAGCAAGATAATAATGGGAATTTGTTACAAATGTACCCTGAGGAAAACGAAAGATATAATCCTGAAAGCCTTTTATCGCTGCGTTACAGTCAGAATCCAAATAACGAGTTTCTGCGGCTTGATATAATAAAGAGTCCTGTTCGTCCGTACTTATAGTTGTATGCGGAATATTCTTTACATAATTAAAAAAATCATCTACTCTGTTTTGTTCAACATAAATAGCTCTTATTTGTAACAGTCCTGCTTTGGCTTGTTCTGTTCCCGGAAAACGTTTAACCAATTTGTCAAGAGTAGAAAGAGCCTTTGCATCATTGTTTAAGCGATAATAAATCATTCCTGTTTTACCTAAAGACGTTCTTGTATGAATAGAATTTGGATATTTGTTTATCTGCATTTCATAATACTCCAATGCTTTTTCATTATTGTCCTGTAAAATATATACATTACCCATTTCAAAAAGCATGGATGCCGCATAGTTACTTGAAGGATATTTTTGCAAAGCTTCTTTTAACAATGAAATTTCGTCGTTCGTTTTTCCCATTGCACCGAGAGCCAATGCTTTTTGATAATAAGCATAATCTACATCCAAAGATTTTTCATTTATCGCATAATCATACTGTTGTACGGCTTCAGCGAAGCTCTTTTCCATAAATAAGCAGTCCGCCAGTCTATTATGAGCATCTGCGACACGACTTGCATCTTCTCTTGCAGTATTAACAAGAAAACGACGAAAATAATCTTTGGCTACAGAATATTTATGTTGTCTAAAAAGAATATACCCCATTGAATAATTAGCCTTGAAATAATAAGGGTTTTTATTTGCTTCATTAGAAGAATGAAAAATAGAATAAAACATATTAAGATATTTCTCGGCATCTTCAAATTTATTGTTTCGGTAGAAAATTTCACTTTTCAAATAATATGCAGAAGCCGTTACTTGATTGTCATAAATTTCTTTTTCGCATTTATTGAGCAATGCTAATGCTTCGGTATCTTTCCCTTCATTAAAAAGTTCCGTTGCTCTATTTAATCGAGTACGTTGTGTAATTTCTTTTAATTCTTTATCAGGGTTTTCTATCTGTTCTAATTTCTCAAGAGCCTGTTGATAATTCTTTGTGGTGGCAAAAATCTTTGACAGCATCTTTAAAGCTTCCTGCAATTTACTCTTATCTCCTTTAGAGTTTTGATTTATATATTGCTGTAAAGCATCTACAGCTTCGTTATATGGACTTGGTTGCTGATAACACAGTTGAGCATAAAGAAAGAGAGCATCATCTTTCAATGCTTTATCATAATTCATAGATGCAGCCTGTCTAAAATAATCGCGAGCCGTCATATCTTCATCATTATTCTTTTCAAGATACGAACAACCTAAATAATAATACGCATTTTGAGTCAAAGAGTCATCATTGTTAATCAATTTCAAATATTTTATTGCATCATCGTATTGTTTGGTTTTATAAAGACAATAACCGAGTTCATAATTTTTGTCATAATCAAACAAAGTATCATTATCTACGGCAGCCTTTAAGTATGGTATTGCTTCATCATATTTTTCAAGTTTGAAAAATGAATCTCCCAACATATAACCCAATTCATAAGTACGTTTAGAATCAGATTGAGACAGCAAACCTTGTGCGAGAGTTATCAATTCTTCATATTTCCCCTGTTTATAATAAATCTGGGCTATATAATAAGGAACTATTTTTCCAAAATTCTTATCGGAACGCAAATTATTAAAACCTGCCAATGCCTTTTCCCATTCGCCATCCTTATATAAAATATGGGAATGAAAATAATTTGCGGCAGATGCATATTTATTTCGTGTATTTTTCACTTTTTCAAACTCATGTTTTGCCTGATTCATATTTCCGGACTGAAAATATGAATATCCCCGCTTGTAATAAATTTCCAACATTCGTTGATTGTCTATCTGTCCGCTTTCAGCTTTGTTATAATAAACAATAGCATTGGAAAAATCGTTCTTTTGAAAATAAAAATCAGCTAAATCTATACAGGCAACAGAATTAAAAATGTTGTCGGGATACTGATAGATAAAATCCATCAGTTCTTTGTCGGCATCGTTGTTATACATTTTGGCGGAGGCGACAGCTTTTTTGTATACTGCTTCCTGAGTTTGCAGGTCGGTTTTTATACCGTAATTAATAATATAATCTTTGAATAGTTGATATGCAGTAGAATAGTTTTTATCATTGAATTTTTGGTTGGCATCGGAGAAAAGATTTTGAGGATCTTTAATTTGTTCATTTTTTTGACCGAACAAATACTGATTATTTCCAAAAAATAAAACTGAAACGAGAATAAGATTAACGAGATAGGTATTTTTCATTTTACATTCAAAATTAAAAATTTAAAAGCAAAAGTAATAAATCTTTGTCTTATTTGTGAATATTTTTTGCCAACATCTGTAATTTAATCCATTTATTTTATTTCATTATGCTGCGTTTATAGATAGTTTGTCTATTATTTGTCCGTTATCATCAACGTTTAATTCATAATATAAGGCGTTGCAAACCCTCTTTTTTCCGCATCGGTGTGGGGTTCGGCGGGTTAGCGTCTGTAAATCGTGCGGTGAACAAAGCGGACAAAAGGTCCTACATAAAAAACATTGACAAAGAGTGCAAAAGGGAAATTGATAATCAGTCGGGGCAACCATTTCAACGGCAAATCAAGGGTTATTCCGTTTTTGACGAGGCACACATAAAAAGTCATTAACGGCGCCATTATCAATACGTTACAGCCTGCCATGGCAACAGAAACCATAATCCGTCTTTTCGATTGCGGATCAACAATTTTGGGCAGCAAACGGGCAGCAACAGGAGCGGCAATGAAGGTTTGCAAAAGAAAAGCAACCGCCAACTCTAACCACATCGTTTTCAATACCTTAACAAAAGTCATATACGAGAAGCCGTATTGCATTGCGGAATTGTAAGTCGCCATGACGAAGACCATTGAAACCGCCATGATGAGCGAAAAAATTATTTTTTGAGATTTTGTTTTGTGCATGATAAATCTTTTAATAGCAGTGGGTTATCTTACTTTGTTGTCAGTCTTTAAGACCTCTGCAAAGGTACGATTTTTTTAGATAAATGAAAGATTTTCAATTTACGACACCGAGTTTAATGTCCGACCAGAGAGAGTATTCGCCCTTGAAATTGTAGTAACGCATTACGTACCAGACCTTTTGAGCGGTGAAGGTGGTGTCATAAACGATGCGGACGGGCGATTTGCTTTCAACGCCGTAAAAATCCATATCGTTCGGACTTACAGGTGCTTCGCCGCCGATTTTACGTTTAATTTCAATGCCTGTCGCCCCGTGAGGCAAGCCGCGTTTGATTTCGCTTGTGCCGACAAGTTTGCCGAAATGGAGTTCATGCTCGCTGCGGCGGAAGGAAATCTCGAAATGAGGGGCTTCTTCCGGCACGTGAATCGCTGATTTTGTTTTACTTGGCACGTGTAATCCGAAATCAACCCAAATACTGTTGTCGGCGTTCGGATTATGTTTGAGGTGATTGTCTCTAACGTTTATAATGCTGTGTTCAAGTCTTTTACGAACCATATTACGCATTTCATACTGCATTTTAGTGTGATTTCCACTGATGATTTCGTTTTGACAGTCTTTGAGTTGCTGGTAATCGGTCTGTAAATCAGCAACAAGGGAGGCAGGAATACCCAAAAGGGTCGCATAATTTTGTGCTTTTTTCTGAAAATTTTCAACGAATGCCATAAAATCAGCGTTTCTTAAGTTTTGAATTATAAAACTCATAGTGTAAGTAAATTTTTTGCAAAAGTAATATTTTTTTTCGTATTTGCAACTTTTATTCCAATCGCCTCAACCCTCGTTTCAAGCATAAAAACCCCTGTTCCAACCACTCCAACCCCTGTTCCAACCATAACAACTCCTGTTTCAGTCAATGCAATCATTTTCAACGTCTTAAAAACCCTTGTTTCAACCATTCCAACCAACGTTTCAACCCTTGCAATCAATGTTTTGAACTCTGCAACCTTTGTTTTGGGTCTTAAGAAAAA
>JAISUE010000055.1 GCA_031272245.1 Bacteroidales bacterium | reverse complement strand
ATACACAATACACAATACACAATACACAATACACAATACACAATACACAATACACAATACACAATACACAATACACAATACACAATACACAATACACAATACACAATACACAATACACCTCTCTCTTTATCTCCTAAAAAATTTTTTCAAAAATTTTCTGGCGGCGGACTTTTCTGCTGCTTGGAAAGTTATTGTCCATAATAGAGCAAAGTTTTCATACTGCTCTAAAAATTTAGAACGAAAAAAATTAATGTTTAACTTAATACATAATTACAATGAATATTAACATTATTGTTTTAACAATATTACAGAATGAGGACAGGTTTCGGTTTTTGAGACGGTTAGTCCTTAAAAAGAGCAAATTATTAAAATTATTTCGTTATGGGCATTAACATATTTCACTTAAAAGTATAAAATGTAATTTCAAGATTAAAAATAATAAACCAATGTCCGTTTAGGAGCGGACATAAAACAAATCAAAAAATGAAAAGAATTCAATTAACAGTGGCTATGATTGCCATAATGAGTTTTTCTGCCATAGTAGGCGGGTCAATTCTTACGTCATGTAAGAGTAAGCAATCAATTCAAAAAGGTTCTACGGAAGTTGCCGTACCTTTTGCAGAAAAACAGTACCGTACGGATAAGGAATTTTTCCGTGCTTCTCAGGTAGGTAAAAGTTCGGATTTAGCAACGGCTAAAAAGATAGCACTTGCTAATGCTAAAGCAGAACTTGGTGGTAATATTCAGTCGGTTATCAAAGCGGTTACCGAAAATTACACCAATCAGCGTTCTGTTGGAGACAGACAGGAGTATGAAAATCAGTTTGAGGAAAATGCTCGTGCTGTAGTTATTCAGACGTTGAATGATGTTAAAATTATAGGTGAAAGAGCATTCAAGGAAAAAGATGGCTCAATTACTTATTACATTGCCATAGAAATGAGTAAGGATGCTGTTATTAATGCTGTTTCAGGTAAAATTTCCAATGATGCCAAATTGCAGTTGGAGTTTGACAAGTATCGCTTCAAAAAGGTTTTTGATGAAGAGATGGAAAAATTTGAAAACCAATAGCAATTAACCTTTATGTTTGCAGCACTATTGATTTTTGTTCTTAACAGGAATCAATAGTGTTGCTTGTTTGTAAAAATTAAAATAATTAAAAGTAGTTTATGCGAAAAATTTCTCTGTTCATATCGGTAATTTTTTTGTCGTTTGTGTCATTTTCTCAATCTGTTGAGCAAATAAAAAAGAATACTGCTTACTATTGGGGCGAAGGTACAGGAACAACAAGCAAAAAGGCAGACGACGAGGCTTTAAGCGAACTTATAAACAGAATAGCCGTAAATGTGGAAAGCAGTTTTACCAATCATACACAACAATTAACACAAAATGGGAAAATAGACTTTCATCAGTCGGTAAATAATGTAATAAAAACACATTCTACTGCAACAATTAAGAATACGGAGATTCTTACATGGGGAGAAGAACCGGATGTACATGTTTTCCGTTATGTGAAGAAGTCGGAAGTTTACAGGATATTTGCCGAGCGGGAAAGGAAAGTTAAGATATTTGTAGAGGAGGCACAGGAGGCTGAAGCCAAGTATCAGATAGCAGATGCTTTGCGTAACTATTATTGGGCATTGATGCTTTTGCAGAGTTTGCCTTCTTCGGAAAGTGTTACGGCAACTTTTGAAAACAGAGAACAAAAATTAGATGTATATTTGCCGAAGAAAATCAATGAACTCTTTGGCAGTTTGCAGTTTTCCATTACAGGCAGAGAAAAGGACGGAAGTATTACCCAATATATTTTGAACATAACAAGTAACGGTCATTTGGTTACTAATTGTGAATATTCTTTTTTTGACGGTCGTAACTGGTCAGTACCTGTTGCGGCAAAGGACGGCAGAGGTGTTGCCGAACTGTCGGGTGATACTGCTTTGCACAGAGATTTGAGAATAAAGATTGAATATGCTTTTGAAAACGAATGGAATATAGACAGAGAAGTTTATGATGTGTTGAGTAAATTAGAACCGATAACTTTCAATCAAAAAAACTATATAACCGTACCCATTAGTAAAAATTATAATTTAACTAACAGTAACAAAATAGGTGAGCATAACTCTAATACGGGAAATGCCGTCAAAGGAAATACAATCTCAAATCAAACCTCTGATGCGGTTGCCTATGTTGATAATACACTATATTTGCCGATGTTGCAAAGGGTAGAAACTGCCATCAGGACAAAAAAATATGAATCGGTGCGGGATTGTTTTACTGATGAAGGTTTTGATATTTTCACCCAACTGATTCAATACGGACAGGCAAGTATTATACAGCAGCCTCATTATTCTTTTGTAAAGTTTGAAGACGGTATTTTGGCTCGTTCATTGCCGATGAAGTTCAGTTTTAAGAATAACAGGCGGGAGTTTGTGGAAGATGTTGTGTTCAATATATCTCAAAGTGAAGGGAAAATACGTTCCTTGTCCTTTGCTTTGCCGAAAGATGAATGTAATGATATTCTTACCAACGAAAAATGGAATGAGTATTCACGTATGGCAGTTATCAATTTTTTAGAAAATTATAAAACGGCTTATGCTCTCAAACGCTTGGATTATTTAGAATCTATTTTTTCCGATAATGCCTTGATAATTGTTGGAAAAATGGTAAAAAATTATGCTCCCAAAGATGGTAGCGTGAGTTTAATACCTGAAAAAACACAACTGACTAAATACAGCAAGGAGCAATATATGAAAAATCTCGCCAATGCTTTTCGCAGTAATGAATATGTGAATTTGAAATTTACGGATACCGATGTTATAAGAGCAGGTAAAGGAGGTGAAATTTATGGCATTCAACTTAAACAGGATTATTTTTCAACCACTTATGGTGATAAAGGCTATCTGTTTTTGATGATAGATTTAAATAAGCCAGAAGAGCCTGTTATTCATGTTCGCACTTGGCAACCGGAAAAAGACCCTAATTTTGGACTGTATAATATCACAAATTTTTAGATTATGATAAAAAGACTTTTATTGTTTAATACATTATTATTAACTTCTTTTTTTGCATTTTCGCAAAATATAGCAGTAGAGAAGTTTTATGCAGATGTGACCGACCAGTCGGCTCGCATAACGGATAAAAAGACAGATCAAAACAACAAAGTTTGTGCGATAGTGAAAATAGAGACACCGTTATCGTTGTCGGATTTTAGTTTTGATGCAGGAATGATTGGGATTGAACATTCGGAGCAGCGGACAGGCGAAGTGTGGGTATGGCTTCCGTCAGGCGCGCAAAGATTGACAATTATTCACAAGCATCTTGGTGCTGTTCGTAATTATGAATTTGGAGAACCACTACAAGCGGGAATGGTTTATATTATGAAGTTGGCGGGCAAGGTAACAACAATAGTAGAGGACGCAATTACTCAGCAGTTTTTGGTGGTAACGTGTAACATTGAAGGCTCTACCATAGAAATAAAAGGATATGGCAGGGAGGCATTTACTAATGGTTTATTCTCAAAATTATTGCCTTTTGGTAAATATCAGTATCAGGTTGATGCCCCAAAATATCAGTCATCTGTTGGCTCGTTTGAAATTACTGCTGCAGGAAAAACACAAATAAAAATAGATTTAATTCCCAATTTTTCAAATGTGAAAATAAGTGCCGATGGTTCTATCTATATCAATGAAGTGTTGAAGGGAGAGAATAATTGGAGTGGTGATTTGGTGAAGGGGAGTTATAAGTTGGAAATAAAAAAGCCATCGCATCACACGGCAACAAAGGTATTTGAAGTGGAAGCAAACAAGGACATTGTTGTGCAGGCACCTGTTCCAACGCCAATGTATGGGAAGATACAGATAAACAGTAATGTACTTGGCAGTATATTTATAGACGGCAAAGATACAAAGGAAACCGCCCCTGTAATTTTGGATAAAATTCTTGCGGGGCAACATATCATTAAACTGAAAGCCGATGGATACAAA
>JAISUE010000019.1 GCA_031272245.1 Bacteroidales bacterium | reverse complement strand
GGCATTAACTTTGACAGAAATTGGGAAGGAACAATGAGTGATATTATGTATGACCCTTCTCAATGTCGCAATATCTCATTGGATATTCGTTATTGTCTTTTTATTATTGATAAATTTGCTCAAGCTCAGAATATAATCAGCGAAATGGACATAATAAAATAATGTTTTAACTAAATAATTTACTTCTACCTTTAATTTTGCAAAGGATAATAAAAAAAATAAATGGACGAACAAACTACAATACAACAACACAAAACAACAAGTCTTAGAGGAATGTATCAAGATTGGTTTCTTGATTATGCATCTTATGTTATTTTAGAGCGGGCAGTACCTCATATAAATGATGGTCTTAAACCTGTACAACGCCGTATTCTACATTCTATGAAAGAACTTGACGATGGACGATATAATAAAGTCGCAAACATCGTAGGAAATACTATGAAATATCATCCTCATGGAGATGCGTCAATAGGAGATGCATTAGTTCAATTAGGACAAAAAGATTTACTGGTAGATACTCAGGGAAACTGGGGAAATATTCTTACAGGTGATGGAGCAGCTGCACCAAGATATATAGAAGCTCGGCTCTCCAAATTTGCACTTGAAGTTGTTTTCAATCCACAAACCACTTCTTATCATCCGTCTTATGATGGAAGAAACAAAGAACCTGACACTTTACCAATAAAATTTCCTCTTCTGCTTGCACAAGGTGTAAAAGGAATTGCAGTTGGTTTGGCTTGTGTTACATTACCTCATAACTTTTTAGAACTTATAGATGCTTCCATAGCTATTCTGCAAGGAAAAACTTTTGAAATTTTTCCTGACTTTCCAACAGGTGGCTTAATAGACATTTCAAAATACAACGATGGATTGCGGGGCGGAAGAGTTAGAGTAAGAGCAAAAATTAAAATGATAGATAAAAAAACTATTGCAATTACTGAAATTCCTTACACTTCAACTACCGATAGCCTTATTACATCTATAGTAAAAGCAAGCGAAAAGGGTAAAATAAAAATAAAACGTATTGACGATAATACCGCAAAAGAAGTAGAAATCATTATACATCTACCCTCTGATGTTTCACCTGACCAAACAATAGATGCACTTTATGCTTTTACCGATTGTGAATTAAGCATTGCTCCGAACTCTTGCGTTATAGAAAATGAAAAACCCCGATTTGTATCCGTTTCTGAAATTCTGAAAACATCAACTCAAAACACTCTTGCTCTGTTAAAGCGAGAATTGGAAATAGCATTGGAAGAGATGAGGGAAAAATGGCAGTGGATTTCTTTAGAACGCATATTTATTGAGAATGAAATTTATGAAAAAATTAAACCCTGTAAAACAGATAAGGATATTGATGATACTATTTTCAATGGTCTGCAACCATTCGTAGAAAACCTCATCAGACAAATAACCATTGAAGATGTTCACAAATTAAGAAAAATTCCTATTGACAGAATTTCCAAATATAACAGCGATAAAGCTGATGATACTCTGCTTGCTATAGAAGATGACATGAAACATATTCAATATGATTTGGAACATTTAGTTGAATATGCAATTGCCTACTTCAAAAGGATAAGAGATAAATATGGAAAAGGCAAAGAACGCAAAACAGAAATACGTTCTTTTGATTATATTGAACAGGCTGCCGTTGCGGTCGCAAATGAAAAACTTTATTGTGATTATAACAGCGGCTTTGCAGGTTACAAACTTAAAGAAGGCGAATACGTTAGCGAATGTTCTTCAATAGACGATATAATCGCATTTAGAAGAGATGGAACTTTTGTCGTAAAACCGGTAAGTGAAAAAGACTTTTTCGGAAAAGATATAATACATATTGCTGTTTTCAAACGTAATGACGAACGTACAATATATAATATGGTATATCAGGACGGAGCTTTTGGCAGAAGTTATATCAAAAGATTTAATGTTGTAGGTGTTATACGAGGGAAAGAATACTGCCTTACAAAAGGAACAAATGGTACAAAAGTTCTGTATTTGAGTGCCAATCCTAACGGAGAAGCTGAAGTAATAACTGTATATTTAAAAGCAAAACCAAAATTGCAACGGTTGCAATATGACATTGATTTTGCTAATATACTTATTAAAGGAAGAAATTCTACAGGAAATGTTGTAAATAAAAATCTTATTCGCAGGGTTGTTAAGAAATCTGATGGTGTATCCACTCTTTCTGCCGTAAAAATATGGTTTGATGAGAGTATTGGACGTTTAAATGTTGATGAAAGGGGAATTTTGCTTGGAGCATTTTCAGGTAAAGACAGAATTCTTTCGCTCTACGGAAGCGGTCATTACAGACTTACATCTTTTGATTTAACAACTCATTTTGACGATGATATTGTTAAAATAGAAAAATTTAACCCTCATAAACCAATAAGCGTTATTTATTATGATAATACAACAAAACGCTATTTCGTAAAAAGATTTCTAATTGAAGAAACGGAAAAGAAAATAGCATTTTTAGAAGAAGGCGGGAATTTAACACTTATTAACGTTTTTACCGATTGGAAACCCGTAATTAACATTAAATTTGAGAATAAACTTGCAAAACGTCCGCTTGAAGACAGCGAAGTTTCCATTTTTGATTTTGTTGATGTAATGAAATACAAAGCAAAAGGAAAACGTTTGAGCAGTAATCCTGTCAAAAAAATAGAAGTACTTCCGTCAATTCCTTATGAAGAGGTTTTTACGAAAGAAGATAATGAAAAATTAACTCTTAACAGTGATTTTAATGGGGAAGAAGGCGGAATTCAAGCGGAACTTTTCGAATAAAAATCATCCTTTATCTCAAATATAATTTTTATTACGTTGTTTTTAGGCTTTTATTTCATTGCGGTTACCAATAAATCAATGTTTTCCGTCAATATATTTGAAAGAGATTTGTTCGTTTTAGCAATACGTTTGATAATCATTCGTTCAATGAAATTCATTCGTTCAAACAGAAATTCTCCGCCACAAAACTGTTCCGCAACTGCTTTTTGATGCAGCCATTGAGGAAAAGATTTTTTCAATTCATTCTGTTGATTGTTTAAATTTTGTTCCATTCCGCAAACAAATAATCCTAATTTTTTATTCAATAAAGCATCTTGATTTTTATGTATGAAGGTTTGTAATTTTTTGGAAGCGTTACCTGCATACATGGAAGTGCCGAGAATGATACATTCAAAATTGCCAATATCAATTTTCTTTACTTCTTTCAAATTAAAAAGTTTTGTATCCGTATCTTTAAGTTTTTCGGCAATTAGAGCAGCAACCTTTGCCGTTGTGCCGTGCTTTGTCGTAAAAATTATTGCCGTATTCATATTACATTCAATTAGAGCAGCAAAATTACAAATAATTTTAAATATAATTAAACCTGACTTATCTCTGTTCTTTTTTGTATTTTTAAAGCATAAAAACAATCAAAATGTATAGTTGGTAAAAGAAATGTGGGCGGAAGACGGAAAAACCCTCGTTCCCACCAACTCTATCATTCTCAATGGTTTATCAACTTTGATTGTCGCTTTTTCAACGGACGTTAATAGATTTCCAACGGACGTTAATCGGTGTTCAACGGACGTTAATCGGACGAAAATTTTGATTTTATGGTTTGAAATTAACGTTGGAAATCAAAAAATTTTGGTTTTTGAACCCAAAACATTGGTTGCCGCATTTTCAACATTGGTTATTGAAACGAAAACATTCGTTTTTGAACCGAAAAATTTTGTTTTACGACCTGCAACAAAGGTCTTTGCGGTTGAAACAATGATTGCTGCGGTTGAAACAAAGGTTAGAAAAACCGAAACAAAGGTTGTCGGATTTGCAACGATGATTGCTGCGGTTGAAACAATGGTTTATTGATTTAAAACGAGGGTTGCCGAACAAAGAAAAAAGGCTGCCTCAAAATGAAGCAGCCCTGACAAATTGAATTGAATTAAAAATAAATCTTACGACTTATTTACCGTTTCAACAAGTTCTTTCCCAGTCTGTACAGCCTTCAGGTTCTCAGGAATAAGTTTATGATGGCGTTCAGGTAAAGATTTGAACAGACCCTTCTCTATAAACTCTTCCGTAACAACAGGTTTAACCTTGAGGAAAGCACCCAGAACGATCATATTGAAGACCTTTGACATTCCAAGTTCCGCACTCTTTTCGGTGGCAGCAACTTTGTAGATGTTAATGTCCTTTCTTGTTGGGGGCTTGGTAATTCCGTTCGGGTCGTAAAGCAAAGTGCCTCCTGCCTTAACGCTGTTTTCAAACTTGTCAAGCGACTGTTGATTAAGGATTATCGCCGTGTCAAACTGACTGATGATTGGAGAGGAGATGCGTTCATCGGATATGATAACCGATACGTTTGCTGTTCCTCCACGCATTTCAGGTCCGTAAGACGGCATCCAGCTAACTTCTTTATCTTGCATTGCACCGGAGTAAGCAAGGATTTTACCCATAGATAAAACACCCTGTCCTCCGAATCCTGCGATTATTATTTCTTCTGTCATTGCTATTTATGCGTTTTTAATTACTTTTTCACCATTTACCTTAATGTCGCCAACAGGATATTTAGGGAACATATTCTCTTCCATCCATTTGTTAGCAGCAGGAGCCGACATCTTCCAGCCCGAATTGCAGTTGGAAACAAACTCTACAAACGATGTTCCCTTTTTGTTCTTCTGGTTTTCAAATGCCATCTGCACTGCCTTCTTTGCCTTGCGAACAGCGGCAGGGGTATGAACCGACTGACGGGTTACGTAACAGGTTCCCGGCAATTCAGCCAAAAGTTCCGTTATCTGCAAAGGATAGCCGTTGAGCTGAACATCTCTGCCGTAAGGACAGGTTGCCGTTTTCATACCTATCAAAGTGGTTGGCGCCATCTGCCCTCCCGTCATACCGTAGATACCGTTATTGACAAAGATGATAACAATGTTTTCGCCACGATTGCAGGCATGAATGGTTTCCGCCGTACCGATAGCAGCCAAGTCGCCATCGCCCTGATAAGTGAAAACATGATGATCAGGGTAAAGCCTTTGAATAGCCGTTGCTATTGCAGGGGCGCGTCCGTGAGCAGCACCTTGAGAATCCACTTCAAAATAATTGTAAGCAAGAACCGAACAGCCAACAGGAGCAATACATATAGCCTTGTCCTGAATACCCATTTCTTCTATCACTTCTGCTATGATGCGGTGAATTCTTCCGTGTCCGCAGCCGGGACAATAGTGCATTACAGCGTCAGTAAGCACTTTCGTTTTGGTATAAACCAAATTTTCGGGTTTTATTATTTCTTGATTGAATGTCATATTATCAATTCCCTTTCCTTGTTAAGCGTTAATAATCTTGGTTTCCATTGCTTCCAGTACTTCGTGCGGAGTAGGTATCATTCCGCCGAAACGTCCGTAATGTTCCACTTTGCAACGATTTTCAGTCGCAAGGCGTACGTCCATCACCATCTGTCCCGCACTCATTTCCACCGAAAGCATACCTTTTACCTTCTTCGACAACTCGGCAAGGCGTTTGGTTGGGAAAGGAAACAGAGTTATCGGTCTTAACAAACCAACTTTCAAGCCCTTTTCTCTTCCTAACTGAATAGCCTTTTGTGCAATACGAGCCGATGAACCGTAAGCCACGAAAAGATATTCCGCATCTTCGCAGTTTATCTCCTCATAACGAACATCGTTCTTTTCCATTTCTCTGTATTTTGCCTGTAACTTCAAATTGTGAAGTTCCTGTTTTGCAGAGTCAAGTTCCAAAGATGTTATTATGTTATGGTCTCGCGTTGTCGGTTTGCCAAAGGTTGCCCACGGAGCAATTTTACGTATCTGTTCGTCTGTCCAGCGGGGAACATAATCACCAACGTAAAGCTTTTCCATAACCTGTCCTATTGCTCCGTCAGAGAGAATCATCACCGGATTGCGATATTTGAATGCTATATCCCATGCATCAAACACAAAATCGTACATCTCCTGAACAGAAGCAGGGGCTAATACATAAAGTTGATAGTCTCCGTGTCCGCCACCTTTTGTTGCCTGAAAATAATCAGCCTGAGAAGGTTGAATAGTTCCAAGTCCGGGACCTCCACGAACAACATTAACAACCAAACATGGAAGTTCCGCTCCCGCAAGATAGGTTAAACCCTCCTGCATAAGACTTATTCCGGGTGAGGAAGAAGAAGTCATAACCTTCTTTCCCGCACCTGCACCTCCATATACCATATTTATAGAAGAAGTTTCACTTTCGGCTTGAAGAACAACCATTCCTGTCTTCTCCCAAGGCTTCTCTAACATAAGGTATTCCATAACTTCAGACTGCGGAGTGATTGGATAACCGAAGTATCCATCGCAACCTGAGCGAATAGCGGCTTCGGCTATCGCTTCGTTACCCTTCATTAATTTTAGCTCTTTTGCCATTTTTCTATTCTTTTTGCGTTAAACTTGTTGTTTATAAACGGTAATAACTCCGTCCGGACAAACGATAGCACAACCTGCACAACCAATGCAGTCGCCATTTACCATTTCGGCATAATTGTATCCTTTGCCATTTACATTTTTTGCCAGAGCGATAACATCCTTCGGACATGCTGTTATACATACACCACAGCCTTTGCAACGCTCTGTATCTACTACTATTGCTCCTTTTATTGCCATTGCTTTTATGTTTTTAGAGTTTTATCGTTTGCAAAGGTACAACTTTTTTTTGAGATTACTATGCAGTCATTCTTACAAATTTATCTGTTGAAATATCATCAATATCTAAACAACAAAATTGCAAATTTTATCTATTCTAATATTTGTCTGTAAATATGCGGATATTACAAATTAAGAAAATTTAACACTCATTATCAAAATAGAAAAATATCTTTGTTTTTCTTCATAAAAATCAAAACTTGACAAAATAAAAACAGCAATTTGGGTTAAAAAAGTAAAGAAATTTTAATAAATTGAAATTATATCCAAAACAATATTCAGAATAAATATTATCTTTGCCAACTCTTAAAAGGTAAAAGTTCGCCTTTAAATGAACTTGAAATCAAATAATATTAAAATGAATTTAAAAAACGACAAAGAAAAAGTAAGTTATATTATCGGAGAAGACATAGGTATGAGTTTTGTAAAAGAAGCTTACGATTTAGATATTGATATACTTATAACAGGAATCAAAAATGCTGTAAATGGAACAGACGAAAGTGGAATGACTAACACCGATAAACAGCAAACTATGCAACGTTGGCAACAAACAGAACAGGAAAAACGTCAAGCGATAAATGCTGAATTGAGTAAAGGAGCAAAAGCCGAAGGAAAACTTTTTCTTGAAAAAAACAAAAAGGAAGAGGGAGTTAGAGAAACCGAATCCGGTTTACAATACAAAGTTATCAAAGAAGGTGACGGGAAAAAACCAAAAACAACAGATAATGTTCACGTTCATTATCATGGAACACTTATAAATGGAAACGTTTTTGACAGTTCCGTACAAAGAGGAGAACCTATCTCATTTCCATTAAATCAAGTTATTGCTGGTTGGACAGAAGGATTACAACTTATGTCTGTAGGGTCTAAATACAGATTATTTATTCCTTCTCATTTAGCTTATGGAGACCAAAGCGTAGGAACAATACCTGCCGGCAGTACATTGATTTTTGATGTTGAACTTCTGGACATAAAATAATAGAAATATAATTTTATAAATATGAAATTCCATATCAGCCACATAAAAGATTGTGAGCGTGAGTTTGGTTCAGATAAGAATCTTACAAAACAGCAACAAATATCTTCATGGGCAAAGCAGATGGTATTAAAATATGTTGGTTTGCCATTAGAAATAGTTTATAAATCTAATGGCAAACCTTTTTTTAAAAATAATAATACAATAAAACTGTCTATTTCTCATACTTACGATTATGTTGCTGTTGCCATTTCTAACCGTGAAATAGGTATAGACATTGAACATTTAAGACAAAATAAACAAGAAATAGCAAAACGTTTTTTTACAAACGAAGAAAATAACTTCCTTTCATCTGTAAATACGGATTCTTATGATTTCTATTTTACAAAACTTTGGACACTTAAAGAAGCATATTCCAAATGTATTGGAGCAGGAATTAGTGGAACTTTTTCACAAATAACTATAGACGTATCAACATTAAGTGTCAAAAATGACAAAAGAGATATTGAATTAACATCTATTTTTGATTCTGAAACAGAACTTTTTATTTCTACTTGTGAAATTTAATATACAAACTCTATATCTTTTACATCCAAACGACTACCCGGTGCTCCCCAAAACATATCTCCATAAGCAGAAGAAGAGAAAGTAACAATAACATGATCAACATTCATTTCTGCATTGCCATAATCTTCCTGCACAAGCAACTTATTAAAATCATTTCCATTAGGTTCAAAACGATAGAAAACTACTTCACCTCTTATTCCACCAATAGCCATATAAGGTTTAGAATTTAATTCATATTCTGAAGGTTTTCCATAAATTATTGGCAGGGTAATTTCAACAAATCCATTTTCATCTTCAAAAGAGCCTATGTCTTCTCCTGTTCGTAACCATGCACAACCTACTCTATACCAAATATCATTAGAAGACCTGTTTTGTAACAAAACATAAACATCGCAGGAATCTTTATTTGGACGTCCCTGTGAATCATTTTCTTCTATATTATCGCCTCTACCGTCTTTCATCACCTCTCCGGCTTTGTATCTTATTTTGAATTTTACACTCTGCGGCTTGTAAAAAAAAGGTGTTCCCATATCAATCATTTTACGTGGAGTAGATGTTTCCGCCAAATTAAATCTAAAAATGCCCGTATAAATAGCACCTGATACAAGTTTATAAGATGCAAAGCCTGACAGTTTTGTTTCCATTGAAGCATAATTTGCATTTGAAGCTGAAGGCTTAGGATTTACATTAAAAGAACCTGTCAATTCATTTGCTTTTGCTGCATGTTGCCATGGAGAAAAATCTGTTCCGTTTCCGGGAAAATAAGCATAAGTTACTCCATCACTTAAACAAACAGGTATGTTATCATATTTTGCTACTGTCCATTGTTTCATATTGGAAAAAGGAAGCTGTTTCGGTGCATTGCCATACAACACTCTAACACACCAAATCTTTGAGATTTTATCATTTTCTGCTGTAATTTTAAAACAAACATCATTAACAAAATTTCTAAAAGCATAAATATTTGTTTCGCATTTTGCTAATGATGATAAGCGAACAGTATTTACTTCAAGATTACTTAAATCTGTTCCAACATTCACACTGACATAAACCCAACCCGTATCGGAATTTGCGACAGAAACTATATTACTGTTAATTTGTCCCTTAATAGATAATTCCAATATTTCACAGTTTTTACTTTCTTCATAATAAGTATCATCTATACAAGAGCTTATTATTAAAAATGAAACTGCAAAAAAGAAAAAATAAACCGCTCTTTTCATACATTATTATTATTGTTTATTAAAATAATAGGATAATCCAAAATAAATATTAAAAGGAAAAAGACTAAAATTAAGAGAAGCATCATGTGAAGAACCTTTTATTTCTTCATTATGAAGAATTGTTCCCCATTTATAATACAAAGAAATAGGGCTTAATGAAAATTCAAAAGCAAAACCCTTTGTCAAAAAATACATTATGCCGGGAGAAAGTTTAATTGCTATACTATTATCTACCCAAAAATTTTTCTCAATTCTTAAATTATTATATACATCTCTTGTCAAGGTCGTTGTATATGAATAAATAAAATTAGTTTCATTAAAAATAAAAAATTTTCTTCCTGTTCCCATTGGTACAAAATGCCTGACTCCTGCCCCCAAAGCGTAAGAACTCTTTACCGTTGAAGTAGAAAAATTTTCTGCATCTATTAACAATTCTAACATTTTAGCATCTAAATGGTATGTTTGATCATAAAAAGAATATAAAATTCTACCTCCTATAGCCACATTGTCATTAATAAAGTAACTTCCTCCAAATGACAAATCATATCTTTGACTTTTTATTTCATCAATCTTTAATATGGTTAAAAGATAATCATCATTCATTTTTTTCTCTTCAAAGCCTACACTGAAAGAAATCATACTTCGCCCCTTTGATAAAAAATTATCATTAACTGAATAAACTATAATACTGTCATTATTATCTATATTCTCTCGTTGAGCAAATATTACGTTACTACTACTGATAAAGCTACCAAACAATACAATGATGCCTAATAATCGGGTCATATTTTATTTGTATTAAAATTAAAACGGCAAATATATAAATTTCTCAAATAAAAAGCGGTGTTTCTCTAAAAAAACACCGCTTGTAAAAAATAAAATGAAAAATATATATCTTAAAAATATTTATTTCTACGTTTCTTACGTTTTGTTTTGTTATCATTAACAACATCGTCTTCAAAGTAGCCATAGCCATAACCGTATCCATAACCACCATATCCGTAACCATATCCATAACCATAACGATTACCATAAGAATATCCATACTTCTGCATAAAGTTTTCAACTCCATTAATCACAAAATTAATTTTATGATCTTGTTGTAATAATTCAGCAAATGTAAGTTTCAAAACATTTTTATTAGTCTGTGTAGCGCGAATCACAAACATATTTATATCCGTCCATTGCATCATTGTTGCAGCATCTGCTATCAAAGAAGTCGGAGGTGTATCCAAAATAATATAATCATATTTCTTTCTCATCTCACTTAACAATGTAAAATTCTTTGCCGAATCAATCAATTCAGAAGGATTTGGTGGAACCGGTCCAGAAACAACAACATCAAGATTATCAAATTCCGTATGCTGAATAATATCATCAATACTATCTTTGCCTATAAGATAAGTTGTAATACCTTTTTGTCTTGTAATATTTGTAAAAATATTATGCAAATTAGGTTTTCTTAAATCGTAACCCATTATTAACGTTTTCTTACCTGAATAAGAAAATACAGAAGCCATATTTAGTGCAATAAAAGATTTTCCTTCACCCGGTAATGAAGATGTTATTAAGATAATTTGTCCTTCATCTTCTTTTTCTTCTGCTATATATTTAATATTTGTTCTCACTGCACGGAAAGATTCAGCCACTTGCGATTTTGGTTTGTCAAAAACTACCATTTTATTTGCCTCATCTGGCAAAAGAGGTATATATCCAAGTACTGAAGCATTATGAATAACTTTATCTAAATCATCTTTACTGTCAATAGTTGTTTTTAAATTCATTTTCATAAAGATATAAATAGCAGGTAAAAGCAAACCGACTAAAAATGATATTAAAAAATTAGTAGTTGTTCTTGGATAAACTTTCTCAGCTTCTCTTGCTTTATCAATTATTTTATGGTCTGGAACAGCAGACTTCGCCGCTATCTGAGCATCCGCTCTTTTTTGATAAAGATAAGTATAAATACCCTCAGTAAATCTGAACTGACGTTCTATATTTATTTGTTGTCTTTGCGACTCTGGTAATTTATTTGCTTCTACATTATAATAAGCTTCTTGACGTTTTAAGTTATTTAAAGTTATTTGAGAAACCTGTTTAATATTCTTTACATTTTCTTTTATTTGCGACTGAATTGTGGATATTTCTACATCCAGTTTTTGTACCTGCGGATTTGAAGATGAAGACTTAACTAACATTTTCTTTCTCTGTCCATGAACTTTAATCAAAGACTCAACAAGATGTCCTAAAACAGACTCTTCTATACCCATAGTTGCCGGCACAACAATTGAATCAAGTGAGCTGTTATTAATGTACTTTATCAGATTATCATAGTATTGTTGATTAACATATAATTGAGCTTTTTGGTCGTCTATAGAATTCAATTTACTATAAATAACTTCTGCTACACCTCCAAAATCAATATTACCTGTCTTTTCTTGAAAAGCTTTTCTTGCGTTTTCCGATTGCAACAATGAATCTTTCATAAAGCCCATTTCTGTATTAACAAAATCTATAGTAGCATTATTAACATGTGTTTTTTCTGTATAGGTTTCATTAATGTATATATTACATAATTTGTTAACGAAGTCCATTGCTTTCTGCGGATTTTGATGTCTAAACTTTATCTTAATGATAGTAGCATCTTTTTGTAACAGTTCTATTTGAGTACCCATTAAAGCTTTTGCTTCCGCATCCAAATCATTTATAATAAAACTATAATCCATTTTTGACATAGTAGGATAATAAGGTTCTGTCAATCTTATTTTAAATTTCATTCCATCTGCTACATACCATTGATCATAATTTAACATTTTATTTGTTACACCATCAACGCTTATTTTCTCATCTAAAACTCCTTCACTTATAGTATCATACGCATAAACAGCAACATTAGTTTTTGAGGCATAAGAAATAAGACATGTATTTTTATTTAATTTTATTTCAATAGGTATACCTGTTGGTTGAGGTTGTGTCAAATCAAGCTCTACTTCAAAAGGTGATTTTGTATAAATATCAGAAGTTTTTAAACCTGTTGTAAGGTAATATGAAACATAAAATTTAAGAGCTTTAACTGTATTTTTAACCATAGTAAAAGATTGTATTGTCCCTATCTCATTTTGGAATGACTGATTGGACAATGTTTGCTGCTGTATCAATATATCGGATATTGCAGACATTTTATCCTCACTACTTTTTATTAAAAGACTTGCTTGAGTTTCATATAAAGGAGTTGAATATTTTGTTATCGCAAAAGCAACAAGTAATGCAACCAAAATACAAGCAACGAACAAACGCCATTGTTTTAAGATGTTAAATAAAAATTCGGCAATATTTATTCCATTTTGATTGTTTTCTATATCGGTGTTAATTTTATTATTTTCCATATTTTTATCTGTTTTTTAGAGTTAGTATTAATAATACAAGCGAAATTGCAGTTGAGATTATAGAAAGTGAACTTGCTATTGTTCCCATCGGAGTATTGAAATTGTGAAATCCTCTTGTAACTCTGTTTGGCTCAACATAAACAATATCTCCGGACTTTAAATAATAATTTGGATCTTGAAGAACATCAGCATTTCTCAAATCTAATGTATAAATAACGTCTTTAGATTTCTCTTTTCTTATAATTCTTATTAACTTACGATTTGCAAAATATGTTAAGTCGCCTCCTGTAGCAATCACATCGTATATACTCACTTTATCTTGTGCAAAACTATATTTGCCGGGACGATTTATTTCTCCCAAAATTTCTATTTTGAAATTAACAAGTTTACATATCACCACAGCATCATAAGCTATCATATGAGCAGCTTCCTCAATTTTATTTTTTGCCTGTTCTAACGTTAAGCCCTTCAAATACATTGGTTCAAGAGCAGGAATAGTTAAATAACCCTTACTGTCTATTGTGTAAGAGTTCATATAAATTGATATTTCATTTGCACCATACGATGCTGTAGTAGTAATTTTTCCGAATAAAGCCGCATTTTCATCATCTGCACATATAATATTGATGTATAACTCATCATTTTCTGTTAATGTATAAGGCTTCTCAAATTCTGATTTATCTTTAGGATATACATAAGTATAAGTACTATCTTTATGAACATCATTTTGAAAATAAATAAGATTTCGCTGCGGAGTACAAGCTCCAAATACTATTATTATTGCTGAAAACAATAGTAGATATAAATATTTTCTATTCATATTATTTTTATTTTGATTATCTAATTCCATTTGAAAGTTTAAGTAAATATTCCAACTGTAAATAAATAGCTTCCATTCCTTCTACACTCTTCGCCGGCAGGTATGTTTTTGAATATTCCGAATAATAATACTCATTACTACCCACTCTACCCTGTTCCACTATACAATTTGTCTGATCTATACATTTTATCCAAACCTTATAACCGGTATTGGAAATATCTTTAGATATTGTTACTTGTGTCAAGTCAATATTTATTGTTGTTTCAGAATCTTTTTGGTCTGTCCAAACATAAGAAAGATAACCCGAACCCGAAAGAGTAAATGAATGATACTGATTATCTACTATTTCTGACTGGATTATACCGCAAGTTTCTTCTATTGTTTGCGATTTCAGATTTGAGCCTGAAATTAAAACAAGTATTAAAACTAATATTGATATGCCTTTTTTCATTATATTTTATATTTATTACAATCTTTTTGGATGGCAAAAGTACAAAAATTATTGGAAATATTCTAAAAATGAGCAATTATCTCTTTTATTTTGTTTAAAATTTCTTCCCGTCCTACTTTTGTTTCGGCAGAAGAAATAAGAATATCAGGCAATTCAGACCAATAGTTTTTTAATTCATTGCAAAATTTTTCAATATTTTTATTTGTTTCATTCTTACTTTGTTTATCTATTTTGGTAAATATTATAACTAAAGGTTGTTTTTTTTCACCCAAAAAATTTATAAATTCTATATCTAATTTCTGTACGTCAATTCGAGAATCAACCAAAACAAAGGTTGTTATTAAGTTTTCTCTTTTCAAAATATAATTTTTTATCATCAAAGAAAATTTTTCTCTTTGTTTTTTAGAAATTTTTGCATAACCATAACCCGGCAAATCCACTAAATACCATTGATTATTTACTAAAAAATGATTTATTAGTTGTGTTTTTCCCGGTTGTGAAGAAGTTTTTGCCAGTCCCTTTCTGTTTACAATCATATTAATTAGAGAAGATTTTCCTACATTAGATCTTCCGATAAAGGCTATTTCCGGTTTATCTGTTTGGGGACATTGTAAAAAATTACTGCTACTTACAACAAATTCAACATTTTTAATTTCCATATTATTCAGTAATAATTTTTATTCGTTGCCGCAAAAATACAATTTTCTATTAAATAATTATTTATATTACATCCTGCTATTATGATTATTGAATAACACTCCTATAAATCTTACATCATTACATAAAGTTATTTTTTATAACTTTCACAACATACTAATAACAATGAAAATCTTTAATTTTATCCTTACATAACAGCATTTTATTTTTTTATTTCTTGATAAAATTTAAAGCGAATATATATATGGTTTCAAAAATCAATATGTATGAAAAATATTTTGAATGGATTTGTATTAATTTTTATGCAGAAAAATAAAAAAAATAGTACTTTTGCTAATCATAAATCAAAAAAATTAACATAATAACTTGATTAATAAATCAAAATACAATGAACAACAATATAAATAACAATAAAGTTCCATTTGACAGACTATTAGTAGATGGAATTATAACTAAAAACAATATCAAAAATGTTGGAGCAGCCTCAATTAGAGAGGTAAAAAAAATAATAGATGATGTTGAAGCTTCTACAGGAGAACGCTTTGTGAGAATGGAAATGGGTATTCCCGGATTAGAAGCATCAAAAATAGGTGTAGAAGCTGAAATAGAAGCCTTAAAAAACGGCGTAGCTGCTATTTATCCTGATATTTATGGAACAGCAATGTTAAAAAAAGAGACAGCAAAATTCGTAAAAAACTTTCTTGATATTACAGTATCCGAAGATTGTTGTGTTCCAACCGTTGGTTCTATGCAGGCAGGTTTTGCAGCATTTATGACCATTTCCAGACTTTCCGATACAAAAAACAAAATACTTTTCATTGATCCGGGTTTTCCCGTGCAAAAACAACAATGCAAAATTTTGGGCATAGAAACAGAAAGTTTTGATGTTTATGATTATAGAGGTGAAAAATTACGTGCAAAACTTGAACAGCATTTGTCAAAAGGAGATATTGCTGCTTTAATTTATTCGTCTCCTAACAATCCTGCGTGGTTCTGTTTCAACGAAATGGAATTAAAAATCATTGCAGAAGTAGCAAATCGTTATGACGTTATAGTAATAGAGGATTTAGCTTACTTTGCTATGGATTTCAGAAAAGATTATGGGAAACCCGGTGTTGCACCTTTTCAACCTTCGGTAGGTAAATGGGCTAACAAATTTATTATAATGATTAGCGGTTCAAAAGCTTTCAGTTACGCCGGACAAAGAATAGCTGTTATGATAATTAGCCCTAAACTTTTTGACTTTCATACTGACTATATGAATAAATATTTTACACAGGACACTTTTGGACGAGCAATCATTTTTGGTTCTCTTTATGCTTTGACTTCCGGCACTGCTCATTCGCCTCAATATGCTTTAGCCGCTATTTTTAAAGCTTGTAATGAGGGGCAATATAATTTTGTAGAAGACTTAAAAGAATACGAAAAGAAAGCACATTTTATGAAAAATGCTTTACGTGAATACGGATTTAAAATAGTTTATGATAAAGATTTAGATGTTGATATTGCCGATGGTTTTTATTTTACTTTTGGTTATCCCGGCTTCACAGGAGAAGAATTATTAAGTGAATTAGTTTATTATGGCATAAGTGCTATTTCGCTTTCAATTACAGGAAGCAAGAGAACCGAAGGAGTTCGTGCATGCGTATCGCTTGTACCGATGGATATGTTGCCCGAATTTGCTGCTCGCTTAAAACAATTTCAAATAGATCATCCGGTAAAATAAGTGTTTAACAGGAATATTTATTGGTTAATACCCTGTGCTATAAATCTCCACTTTTTTTCTCTGTCCTTGATGTCTGCGTAATCAATTCCTACTCTGACGGAAGTAATGTAATTTAATTTTACGCCATCGTCTTCAATCCAAATTTCATTGCTTGTTATTAAAGATTCGGCATTGAGATTACGCATTATTTTTAAGTATTTTGTCAGTTTGCCTGGTCCATTAAAACCTTCAACACCTCTAATCAATACAGCTTCCGGATGATTTTGCTTTCCACTTACTATATTCAATAAATTATGTACACCGTAACAAAGATAAATATATGTTATCCCGCCTTCTTCAAACATTGGTGCATTACGATTGGTTTTGCCTTTATGAGCATGCGATGCGGTGTCTTCAAAACCAAAATAACATTCGGTTTCGGTTATTCGCAATTTTTCAATTTTTCCCTTACACATTTTACGACAAAGCACCTTTCCAATAAGGGCAGGTGCCAAGTCCTTTGCATTTTGCAAATAAAATTCTTTTAATAATCTTTTATTTGACATATTTAAACTGTTTTCCCAAATAAACAGCATCGTTGCCAAGTCCTTCTTCTATTCTCAACAACTGATTGTATTTGCAAATTCTATCGGTGCGGGAAGCAGAACCTGTTTTAATTTGTCCCGTATTTAATGCCACAGCTAAATCTGCAATAGTAGTGTCTTCCGTTTCACCACTGCGATGACTCATAACTGCGGTATAAGAATTGCGATACGCAAGATTAACTGCATTAATTGTTTCCGTTAAAGAGCCTATTTGATTAACTTTTACAAGAATTGAATTTGCAACACCTTTTTCTATTCCAATAGTCAAACGTTCGGGATTTGTTACAAATAAATCATCTCCAACAAGTTGTATTTTTTTGCCCAATTCTTCGGTTAATAACTTCCAACCGTCCCAATCATCTTCTGCCATAGCATCTTCTATTGAAATAATCGGATATTTTTTAACCCATCCTTTCCAAAAATCAACCATTTGTGAGGCTGTTAATTTATCTCCTGTTGATTTATGCAAATGATATACTTTTTCTTCAGGTATATAATATTCCGAAGATGCCGGATCCAATGCAATATAAATATCTTCTCCGGCTTTATATCCGGCTTTTTCTATTGCTGTTAATATAACGTCAAGAGCTTCTTCATTAGATTTAAGATTTGGTGCAAAGCCTCCTTCGTCTCCAACATTGGTTGAATAACCTTTATCATGCAATACCTTTTTCAAGTTATGAAACACCTCTGCTCCCATCTGCAATGCCGCAGAAAAACAATCTGCTCCGACAGGCATAACCATAAACTCTTGAAAATCTATAGAATTATCCGCATGAGAACCACCATTTAAAATATTCATCATCGGAATAGGCAACGTATTTGCATTCACTCCGCCGATATATCTGTATAAATCCTGCCCTGTTTCCATTGCTGCTGCTTTTGCACAAGCCAGAGACACTCCAAGAATAGCATTAGCACCGAGTTTGCCCTTATTTTCCGTGCCATCTATCTCAATCATTTTTTTATCAATGGTGCATTGGTCTGTAACCTGCATACCTCTTAATTCTTCGTTAAGAACCGTATTTACATTTTTAACAGCTTGCAAAACGCCTTTGCCAAGAAAGAAATTTTTATCTCCATCTCTTAATTCTACTGCTTCATGCACACCTGTTGAAGCTCCGGAAGGGACTGCTGCCCGTCCAACTGCCCCTGATTCCGTATAAACCTCTACCTCTACCGTAGGATTTCCCCTTGAATCGAGGATTTGTCTTGCGTGTATTCCTATAATTTGAGACATAATTTAATTGTTTTTTTTATTATTTGATTAAAATTATTACCATTTATCCTGCCAACTATTTTTTTTGTCGGAAATGGTTGCAAAAATACACAAAATATCACAATATAAAAAATGTAATCATATTATCTGCGGGAAAATTCAAAATTTCACTTTTCTCCATTCCCCAATATTATGCTTGATTTTTATGAAATGTTGGAAAATTAAAAAGAAAATAACTCATTTTAATAAGTTAATGCCTCTGTAATATAATCAAAAATTACCCTTTTTTAAGCGGCTAATTCACTGAATATCAGTTCAAAAAAAAAATAAAAAAAATACAGGTCGCAAAATCCTTGTTTATTCCAAATAAAAAGTATATCTTTGCAACATTATTTTTAATAGAAATTATAAGCAAATAAGAATATTATAATAAATATAAACAGATAAGCGAAAAATAGAAAAATGCAATGAAGTTGCGGCTTAAAAATATAAAATCTATGAAAAGATTTGAAGCATTTAACAAAACACGCATCAGCGGAAATCAAATCCATATACCTCATACGTCAGAAGTTATGTGGCAAACCGCTGTCTGCATGCGCAAATCCGAATTTTACTTCCGCAATCTTAAAAACTATAAACATACGAAAATTACAGCCGTTAAAAATATTTTTCCAAACCATAAAATCTCGGTTTTTGTTTCAAAAATCAAAAAAATTGTCCGTGCAACGTTTGTTGCCAACGCTGCAATCCGTTCTCATTCAACACAAACCAAAATCAACTTTTCGACATCAATATTCAAAGATCTAAAAACGATTTTCGAGGGTTTAAAAAAACTTTTTCCTAAATATTT
>JAISUE010000068.1 GCA_031272245.1 Bacteroidales bacterium | reverse complement strand
CACAGAAGCTGATAGTTAACAAATAATAAATCCTTAGGGATTTGAATACGAACGGGCAGGTGAAAACCTGCCCGTTTTTTGTTATAGAATAAAAAAAAACTCAAATGTTATTTGTTAAGATTTTAAAATGATGACTTTTGCCGTTAAAATAATTCTCAAATATCTTAAAGTCATTATTTCAAATGATTTGAAAAATTTTTACTTTATCAAAAATTCTTTTGAAGCATAACTTATTATTTTTGAAATCAATAATATTATTTTCAACAACTTAAAAACTATTATTCCAACTGTTTGAACTAATTTTTAAGTCCGTAAAAAAACTTTTAATTCCGGAATAAAAGTTTTGATTTAGCTTTAAAACATTTTAATTTCGGATTAAAAGTTTTTGATTTTACTTTAAAACATTTTAATTTCGGAATAAAAGTTTTTGATTTAGCTTTAAAACATTTTAATTCCGGAATAAAATATTTTTTGTGTATGGAAATCAGGTTAAAATGCTTTATTTTTTTTGTAGAGGAATAGAAATAAAATGATAGACGGATGTGTAAAAAGATGTATATGTTAATAATTTATATGGCAATGACAATAATAAAATACTTTGCAGGAAAATACTACCTTTGCATACAAAATACGAAAATAAGAAATATATGGAACAAGGTCTTTATCCGCTTAAATTTATTCCTCTCTTTAAAAAAAAGATATGGGGTGGTTCAAAAATAAAAAATTTATTAAATATTGACTTTTCTCCGCTTGAAAATTGTGGAGAGTTATGGTCTTTGTCGGCTGTTGAAGGAGAAGAAACATTAATTGAAAATGGCTTTTTACAAGAAGCAACCATTAAAGAAGCTATTGATATGTATAGTGATGAATTAATGGGCGAAGAGAATTTTGAAAGATTTTACAACGAATTTCCTTTATTGTTTAAAATAATAGACGCTGCCGATAACCTTTCGTTACAGGTTCATCCTGATGACAAGTATGCACAGACAAAAGGTTTTAGTAATGGGAAAAATGAAATGTGGTACATTATCAATGCAGAAAATAATGCTAAAATAACAAGCGGATTCAGGAAAAAAGTTACTAAAGCTGAAATATTAAACAGCATACGTGATAACAAACTTATGGATATAGTAAATTGTGAACAGGCATTTGAAGATGATGTATTTTTTATTCCTGCAGGGCGTATTCATGCTATTGGAAAAGGTATTATGCTTGCTGAAATTCAGCAGTCGAGTGATTTAACTTACAGACTTTTTGATTACAATCGTACCGACAAGAACGGCAATAAACGAGAATTACATTTACAGGATGCTATGAACGTGATAGATTTATCTCCAATACATGATACGGCAAAAGAACATTATCATAATCATCTTAATCATACACATAATATTATAGATACTCCTTTTTTTTCTACCAACATAATGAATTTGAATATGCAATCCGGTTTGAAAAAAGACTATTCCAAATTAGAAAGTTTTGTAGTTTATTTTTGCATTGGTGGGTGTGCGGAAGTACATGCTCTTAATACCGTGTTACATATTACAAGTGGTGAAACATTACTTCTTCCTGCTATAACAAAAGAAGTTGTTGTTTATCCACAAGGAAATGCTAAAATATTAGAAGTTACAATCCTTTCTTAAATCTTCTATTATTTGTTTTGCCAAAGCATCTGCTTCTGCTGCATTAGAACTTTCACTGTAAATACGAATAATAGGTTCTGTATTGCTTTTACGAAGATGAACCCATGATTTATTAAAATATATTTTTACTCCGTCAATAGTAGATATTTCATTATCCTTATACTTGGTGGCTATCTGTTGCAAAACGTTATCAACATCTATTTCCGGTGTTAATTCTATTTTGTTTTTGCTTATTACATATTGTGGATATGTTGCTTTTAATTCCGAACATTTTATTTTTCTTTTAGCAAGATAGGTTAAAAACAATGCTATACCTACTAATGCATCTCGCCCATAATGCAAAGCGGGATAAATAATTCCTCCATTACCTTCGCCACCTATTATAGCATTTGTTTCTTTCATTTTAGCAACAACATTCACTTCTCCAACTGCTGCTGCACTGTATTTGCATCCTTTTGCTTCGGTAATGTCTCTTAATGCAAGTGAAGAAGAGAGATTAGATACGGTATTTCCTTTTTCATTACTTAAAATATAATCTGCTACGGCAACAAGGGTGTATTCCTCTACAAAAGGAACACCATTTTCACATACAATAGCAAGCCTGTCAACATCAGGATCAACTACAAAGCCTGCATCACAATGATTTTTCATTACCGCTTCACATATTTCTGTTATATTTTCCGGCAAAGGTTCCGGATTGTGAGGGAAAATACCTGTAGGTTCAGTATTCAGAGCCACAATATTTTGAATACCTAAAGCAGAAAGCAGTTTGTTTAAAACAAAACCTCCTGTTGAACAAACACTGTCAAAAGCGATTTTGAAATTAGCTTTCTTTATTGCTTCTATGTCAACAAGCGGAAGGGCAAGAATTTTATTTATATGTTTATCAACACTTGTTTGATCTTCAATGCAAAAACCTAATTTCCCTACTTCTGCAAATTCAAAATCTCCTTCGGCAAGCATTAACACTCTTTTACCTTCTTCGGCATTTATAAACTCACCGTTAGCATTTAACAGTTTCAAAGCATTCCATTGAACAGGATTATGACTTGCAGTAAGAATAATTCCTCCGTCTGCCTGATGCTCCAAAACAGCCATTTCCACAGTTGGAGTGGTTGAAAGTCCTGTATTTATTACTTTAACACCCATTGCAATCAAAGTTCCACATACTAATAATGAAACCATTTCGCCTGAAACTCTTGCATCACGACCTATAACAATAGTTATTTGTTCTTTGTCTTTCTGCTCTTCCTTTATAAAACACGCAAAAGCGGCAGAAAATTTTACTATATCTACAGGTGTAAGATTTTCGTTTTGCTTTCCGCCAACAGTACCGCGAAAACCGGAAATAGATTTTATAAGTGTCATAATTTATTTGTTTTTAATTATAAAAGATACCATTTATTGTACATTCAGTTCCTTAAATAAAATATCTTTATTTACAGGAACAACTCCAATAGATTCACAAACTAATCCACCAGCCATATTGCTTATTCTCGCAATATCTTCTGCATTCATACCGATAGCCAAACACAAGGCTGCAACACTTATAACCGAATCTCCTGCTCCACTTACATCAGCTATTGTTCTTAAATGAGCAGGTAAAAGAAAATGTTTAATGGGTTGTTGAGCATAATCTATAATAAATACTCCTTTATCGCTTAAAGTAATAAAAACTTTTTCTATTTTATATGTTTTATGCAATATATCTGCAGCCTTACGCAGAGTTACAGGATTTATCTGTTCAAAATTATCTATCTTCAATCCCTCTTTCAGTTCTTTTAGATTCGGTTTAAAAAGCGTTACACCTTGATAATTTTCAAAATTGCGTTTCTTCGGATCAACTGCCACAGGTATGTTCATCTGTTTTAGTTTATTAACTACAGATCTTATTATGTTTTTTGTTATTACTCCTTTGTCATAATCTTGAAAAATAACCGTATCAATACGTTTTTTAGCTATGATTTCAAATATTTTTTTAAGAAAAATATCTTCTTCCTCTGAATTGACAGGTACATCTGTTTCTTCATCAATACGCAACATTTGTGATGAGCCACTTAATATGCGGGTTTTTGTTGTAGTCAAGCGTGTTTTAGAAAAAATTATTCCGTCAGTACTTAATAGTTGTTTTTTCATTAGTGATTTCAATGTTTTACCATTTACATCATCTCCTACAACAGAACAAAGCACAGGTTCAGCTCCCATTGCTGCAATATTAAGTGCAACATTTGCTGCACCTCCAAGTCTGTTTTCTTTTTTTGTTATTGTACAAACAGGCACAGGAGCTTCCGGAGATATGCGTTCTACTTTTCCCCACATGTAAGAATCCACCATTACATCTCCAATAATTAAAATATTCAGTTTTGAAAACCTTCTGAAAATTTCCTTGTAATTCATATTATTTACGCATTTTTACTTTCATCATTCATCAATTTGTTTTTTCTTACAATAACAACGTTTAATTGATAAATTAATCTTTTTGATGATGCAAAGGTAAAAAAAAGTATTTTCTAATACACGGTCTTATTCTTTTTTATAATCCAACAAGAAATTCAGAAGCTAAATTGCGATATTGCTCCGTATAATTATTATTTGTTTCTCGTAATATTATATTGTGTTTTATTATTTGATGAGAAATTTCTGATTTGGTAAGAATACTGACTATTCTTTTACATGCTTTACAGATTTTGTCAAAGACAAAATACTGTTTATAACAAAAAAGATTATGATTCAGTGCAAGCGAAATAAAATCATCTGTTTCTTTTGCGGGTAAAATAATAACAAAATAACCGTTGGAGGATAGAAGAAGTGGGGGATAAATCGCTAAATCCTCAAGAGTTAAAGTTATATTGTGGCGAGCTATATTTCGTTTTTCATTCTTGGAAAGCAGACTGTTTGTAAAAAACGGAGGATTAGAAACAATTAAATCAAAAGGCGTTTTACTTTTTTTTGCAAAATCCTGTAATGATATTTGAAAAGTGTTTAAACGAGACGCAAATTTGGAATTTTTAAAGTTATCTATAGCTTCTTTTATACTGTTTCTGTCAATATCAATAGCTGTTATTTTAGATTGTTTATAACGTTGAGCCATGCACAGAGCAACTATTCCACAACCTGTGCCAATATCTAAAATTTTTTCCGGGGAAAAGACAGGTGTTAATGCACTTAAAAGTATTGCATCAGTACCTGTTTTCATTGTACTGTGAGAGTGATTAAGTTCAAATTCTTTACATTGAAAATCCAATTTATGTATATTTTTTATCTGCCCTTAAAATTTCTCATCATCTTTTGAGCTTTTCCGCTGGCAACCTGTTTCATCATTTTGCGTGTTTGCTCAAACTGTTTCAATAAACGATTAACGTCTTCAATATTTTTTCCACTACCTTTTGCTATACGCTTTTTGCGACTTACATCTATTTTTGCAGGATTAGCTTTTTCGTAAGGAGTCATGGAGGAAATAATTACTTCCATATTCTTAAATACATTTTCGTCAATTTCTGTGTTTTTCATCATATTTCCCATTCCAGGAATCATTCCTACCAAATCTTTTATGCTACCCATTTTCTTTATTTGATGTAATTGAGAAAGAAAATCGTCAAAGTCAAATTCGTTTGTTTTTAATCGTTTTGATATTTTTCTTGCTTCTGCCTCATCATATTGTTCCTGTGCCTTTTCAACCAAAGATATAATATCACCCATACCGAGAATTCTACTTGCCATTCTGTCGGGATAAAATATATCAAGGGCTTCCATTTTTTCTCCTAAGGAAATAAACTTAATAGGACGGTTGATTATATAACGAATGGAAAGAGCTGCACCGCCTCGTGTATCGCCATCTAATTTAGTAAGCACAACTCCATCAAAATTCAATCGTTCAAAGAAGACTTTCGCTGTGTTCACAGCATCCTGTCCTGTCATTGAATCTACAACAAACAATGTTTCCTGTGGATTAAGTGTTTCTTTAAGATTAGTTATTTCCTGCATCATCTGTTCGTCAACCGCTAAACGACCTGCCGTATCAACAATTACTACGTTTTTATTGTGTTCCTTTGCATATTTAACAGCATTTTTAGCTATTTTTACAGGATCATTATTTCCTTCTTCACTATAAACCTCAACATTTATTCCTTCTCCCAATACTTTTAACTGCTCAATAGCAGCAGGTCTATAAACATCACAAGCAACTAACAGAACTTGTTTGCTTTGCTTTGCTTTCAACATATTGGCAAGTTTTGCACTGAAAGTTGTTTTTCCGCTACCCTGTAAGCCGGCAATCAAAACAACAGCAGGAGAACCTTTTATGTTTATACCGCTACTGCTTGACCCCATTAACTTTGTAAGCTCATCATGTACTATTTTTACTATGAGTTGTGAAGGTTCTATACTTGTTAAAACATTTTGTCCGAGTGCATTTTGTTTTACATTATCGCAAAATTCCTTTGCTATATTATAACTTACATCGGCTTGAATCAGGGCTTTTCTTACCTCTTTCAAACTTTCTGCAATGTTTATTTCTGTTATTTTTCCTGCACCTTTTATTATCTTAAATGCTTTTGTCAGTTTTTCGCTTAGATTTTCAAACATAATTTAATGATATATTTGTTTTTTGAAGCAACAAAAGTACAAAAACTTTATTATACCGCAAGATTATGCAATATTTTCTTTGTTTTTTTATGCAAAAGTCAAAATTTTGTTTAGGAAAATCAAGCAAAAGTCAAATCAGTAGTTGCATTTTTTTATAATGCTTTTCAAAGTATGTTGAATAATTTAGATGAAATGAGACTGCTTTTCAGGATATTTTAATCATATTTCATTAGTATAATAAATACGTACGATAGATAAAATGTTTGTAGCAGATATAATTACAATAATATTGTTATAATAGACAGGATGTTTATAACAAAATGAGAAGTTTTATCTTTAAGAATAAATATGTTGATTCAAAATACTTAATCAAAAAATACTTTATTATCTTTTTTCCACTTTTCAAGATTTTTGCTGTAAGATTTATTAAAGTATTTAAACCATTTATCTTCGTTATATATGTCATTTATTCTATGAATTTGTTCTATCTTTTCTGCATTTTTCATATTCTCTAATGCCATCATTTCTCCCAACTTTTGTTGAATATCTTTTGTATGTTTAGATTTGTACCCAAAATCTTTTAATGAACCAACCAAAGAAAGCGCTATTTCAAACTTACGATATTTCATTAAATATTCTATTGCTTTTATTGTTTGTTTATCATCTCCCCATGAAAAAAGAATTGTTCTTAAAGGTAAATGTTTAACATTCATTTGCGAAAGCATACTTTCAATATAAAACTGTTCAAGCCCTGCATAACCAAAGATAAACTTCATTGTATCATTTTCTTCTTCTAATACATCCATAACTTTTTCTCTTGCTTCAACATATTCAAGCGGCTTATCTATCTGACGTTTCAAAGATCGTATTCTTGTCTTATCCAAACGACATTGGGAAGAGCCTTTTATTTGCATAGCTTTTTCAATATTTTCGTTTGCAGCATAAAAAGCATTTCGGTTAATACATTCCAATATATTATTAACAAATACATCTATTTCTTCCTGTTTTTTTTCGCAAACTTTTTTATCAAGTGCCTGAAGATAAGAATTCATTATACGTTTAATTTCTTTATCTTCATTCATCTTGTAAGTTGTAATCAAATCCTGTGTTCTTGCAACTAAACTGTCAGCCTTATTTATGTCTCCTTGAAAAATTGCATATTCAGCGGCACTCATACGTCTTGCTGTTATTTCTCTTATAGCGGCAACGTACATTTTTTCAACTTCGTTCTTTTCTGCATCTATTTTAGCAAGTCTGTTAGCTTTTTCCAATACTGCTAATGCCTGTTCATAATTATTAACCTGAATAAATGAACGAACTTCAAAAAATTTGTCATCTATTTCTTTTCTCAAACTTTTTGTTTTTGTTTGTTCTACAGCAACACTCTTTGAGGGAAGTTTATTATCTGAAGTTGCTATGTAATCCTTTTCTATTTTAGCAACATCTGATTGATTATCGGTAATAGTATCATTGATATATTGAGCATAAATATCACTATAACCTTTTGCAGGAGTGTTGTTTTCTATGCTGTCTAATTTTTCGTCACTTAAAGATGTAGTACCTTCTATAGCTGATATTTCTTTTAATGTATTTGTTTCCACACTCCCGCCTACCATTTCCGCAAGAGTTTTAGCCTTTTTTAATACATCTATTCTTGTTTCATTTTGAGTAGCACTTGTGATTTTCTTTGCATCTTTAATATATGAATTTATTATAGTCTGAGCCATTTCATCAAAATCAGTTGTAGGTTTTATATTCTGATTGCGATTAAGATATTCATAAGTGTTTGTTATAAAATCAGCCGCAACATCTGTTTTGCCCATATCAATAGCACGTTTAGTAACAAGTAAATGGTCATTATAAATACCATCTTTACAGCGTTCTATATTAGATTGTACGGTAGCAATATTACAAATATTGTATTTATCCTTAGGACAAATGTTTTTAAGCTGTAATAAAAGTTCTTCTGCGTATGAAAATTTTCCTTCTTTCATTAAGGCAAAAGACTGTACAAGTGTTTTATTATAAGCAAAAGACAAAAGATTTTTACATATAATTTCTTCGTCTTCATTAGTTTTCATTGTTTCTAAAACAGCAAAAAGTATATTGAAAGTTGTTTCTATCTGATTAGAATCAAGTTTTATAACGGCAAGTTGGTAATTAGCCATTACATTATTTGGATTTTCTTTAATAGCATTTTCAAACAGAACAATAGCTTCTTTGTTTTTTTTGTTACAGAGAGCTTCTATACCTTTAGCATAAAATCTTTCACTTAAATTTTGTTCAATAAAATTTAAAATAGCCTTGTTTTGATATACAAGAGTTTTTAAACATAACCATTTGGGAGCTATTTGGGAATTACTTTTATATACTTGATATTTATCAATAATTTGTTCTGCTTGCGATATTTGCAAACTATAAATGTGAATAAGTGTCAAATTATCAGTGTTCTGTGCGGATATTTCTTTAATACTCTTATCTAAAGATGATGTAATATCGCTGATTTCTATGTCTGAAAGTATTTGAGCTTGACTTATAACAGGCAAAAAGCAAAACAGGAAACAGATTTTTTTAATCATAGTTTGAGTTCTTTTAACTTAAAAAACGCCACAAAAATAATAAAATTGTATTTATGTAAATGCTGAATACATCTTTTTGTATCAATCATATCTGTATAATAAAGATATTCTGAAAAGATATAAAAAAAATACATCCTTTTTCATAGAATACACAAATAAATTAAAAAAAACTTATTTGTATGTAATTTTTTTTGTACATTTGCTGCCGAAAATAAAATAAAAGGGATGAAATATATCATACGAAATATATTAACAAAAGTTTGCAAATATCAAAATTTAGTTGCATATATATGTGTATTGGCAAGATATGTTTTGCAGGTAAGATATAAAAAATATTGTGTAAGATGCCGTATCTTTTCCTTTTTCACGCAATACTTTTTGATAAATAAGTTCATTGACAAAAAACATATAAGAACTATGAAAAAGGAAATGTTATTCTTTTATGATTACCGTTTTTCATAGTTTAGACTGCGAAAAGAGTTTAAGCATAAAGAAGTTTTGTCCTTTATGCGTTCTCTAAAAACGGATCTATTTAATTATATATTTTGTTTAATAGATAGACAACAAATTAATTTTGAATGATAATTTACAATTTATAGTTATTAATAATTTAAACCGTTGTCAACGGGATACAAACAGACACAAATAAAATGAAACAAAAAAAGAGAATAATAATATTATCAGTATTATTTACTGTAATGTTAGTAGGAATAATAGGTTTTATATCCTGCGGAGATGATGAAAAAGAAACAGAACAAGTTATTCTTCCTAAAGAAAATAAAATAAGTGAAGATATGCTTTCTATATCGTATAATTACGATAATAAAGAAAATATTTTATATGGTTATGACTTTTTTGATGTAATAAAATGGCAGCACAAAGAATATGAAATTGAAAAATTTAATGTAAATGTTAAATTAGATTATTCCAATGATTCAATAAATATGTCTATTGTCAATAATCAAGATAATACGTATTTATTAAATGTAAATGGAGACATATTTACATTATACAATTTTAAATCGTTAGCTGATGGAACTATAACTTTCAATGCTTCTACTTTAGATGATAGTATATTTTTATCTATTCGTCATAAAGACATTAATTTACATTCATTATTGACCTTTTTAAATGATACTCCCGAAGTAAATAATCCTTACACTTCACATGCTTCATTAAACAAGGTTGGCACAGAAATTTTGATTGGAATAGGAATATTTGTTGTAGGTGTTGCTATTGACGAATGGCATAGGTATTGCGATAGGCAAATAGAAAATGATATAGATGCGTGTCATTTGCAACATCTATGTGCAAAAAGAAATTTATGTTCTGCTACATGTTATAAATGCAAATGGACATTATGAAAAAGATTAAATCATATAAAGTGGCATTTTTTATTCTAATAGCTTGTATATTATATCTTTTAGTAAGTAATATAATAGAACATTGTATGTCTATTGAGAGAGGAAATATAAAAGAGGAATGTCATGCTGAAGGTAAATGTGTTAAATTTAATAGATTTAGTACAGAATGTGTTGATTGCAATACAGTAAATCAAAATTAAACTGAACAAAGTCAATAGTAATTGACTAACTCTGTGGGGATGAATGATTGTCATTTGTCCCTTTTAATTCATTATGATTTTTTAATTTAGTTTTTTTATAACAACTTACAATCTGTAAATAAAACAAAAGAAGTTATTAATTTAATAACTTCTTTTGAATTTTGTTTGGAAGCGATTATTTATTTTTCATGACAAGAAAAATCATAGTTTCCTCCAATGGATTGAATTTGCTGTATTGCTTGTTGCATTTCTGCAGACTGCATACTTGCATTAGCATTTTCACAGTCATCAGCATCAACATCTTCAGCTACAGTAGTATAAGATTGATGACCAACATATGGTAAATTCATATCCATAGTACATTCACAATCTACTTTACTGCTACAAGAAGCCAAAGCAAATAATCCCAAAATACCTAATAGAAAAATAATATTTTTCATTAATTTAATTGGTTTTATTTATGCCTACTCTTTACAGGATTTTCGGCTTTTTCCTTTTTATTTTAAACGTGGCGAAAATGTATAACCAATAGTTATTGCAAAATTTTTCCACGCCTGAATACCTAAATCAACACTACCAGGACCAACATACCAACTTGTTCCCGCATAAATAGGTAAATCCCAATAACTCACTTCGCCAATAACATTATAAGTTAATCCTATTCCAAGATATGGTGCTAATTTCATGTTTTTAAGAGTTAATGGAAAATAAACTCTGCTATTAACTCCAATATCAAACATAAACGCTTCTCCATTTTTACCAAGTGTTAATGACGCAGCAATATCCCATTTATTTTTATATAGAAAAAGTCCTGCTCTAGTACTGCAATATAAATTACTTGTTTCACCTCCAAACAAACCATTTGCTCCCAAATAAATAAACCAAGGCTTTTGACTTAATTTTGATGAAGAATTTACAGATGAAGACATTACTTTATTCTCAGTTTTTTCATCAGTTGTTTGTAAGGAATTCAAATTCCATATATCTATTAAAATACCTTTATTTATATCTCTCGTCCATATTTCCTGTTTTTGATTACAAACAACAATAGACACACTATAACCGGATATTTTCAAAACATCTCCCATAAGAGTTTCTTTATCATTTTGTAACATTGAATCATAATTGTTTTTTGCTGTACAAACAAGTATTTCGTTTTTCTGTGTTTCAATTTTGTCAAAGTATTTGCTATATTTATCATAAACATCTGTTATATTCATTTGAGCAAAACTTACTGCAACAACTAAAATTGAAACTGTAAATGCAAATATTTTTTTCATTTTATCTCCTCCTGCCTAAATAAAAACTTTTACCTATTGAAATGCCAAATATTGTTGAGTATCCTTCCGCAAATGGTATTGATAAATCCATAAAAATATCCCAACTTGAAGTTTTATTTTTATTCATTAAGCTAACACCAACTGAAGGGTTGATACTAAATGTACTCGTTCCTCCTCCAATCATTTCACTAAATCCAAAACCAATAAAGAATACATTTTTTATTCTATAATAGCCAGATAAACCAAGATTAAAAGAAACAGGATTTTCCACTTCGCCAAAACTGCCGGATAATCCAAAATTAGCCGAAGCACTGAATTTATTTGAAACAAAAACTCCAAAACGAGAATTAAACGAAACATAATATGTAGAAAAAATACCACCTGCATACAACATCATTTGTGGATTGTATTTCTTAATTTTTTCCATATTTACATTTGGATTAGTATTTACTGATTTTATTGTATCGCCTGTTAGTTTGGCATAATGCTGTTCAAAACTCTTTTTTGTAGAATTAAGTGTTGTATCATTTTGTGGCATAGATTTAATACACTTGTTCAATTCTTCTGCGGCAAATTTTTTCAAACCAATTTTTTCCAATACTATACTATAACCTGCATGTATTATATATACATTAGGATATTCTTTTACCAAACGGTCAAAACAAACCAAAGCCTTGAAATTCATCCCTTTTTCAGATAAGGCATTTATTTCCGAGAAAGAAATTGAATCCTGTCCGTACAAATGAGGTTCTCTCTTATATTTGGAAACGAAATTAGAATATTTATCCGCTATCCATGAAGGAACAGAATCCTGTTGTATTTTGTTAGCTAAAGTATCATAGCCCATAAGAGCAAAAACTTGTGAAGCGTAAAAATAACTTTGTGGTGTAGGTTTTGTCTTCCAGCGTTTATCAAGATTAAGTAATGCTCCGTCAAACATTCCACCCAAAGCCAACGCATAAGCATATTCTTCTCTAACTTCTACATTAGTTGTATCTTTTTTGACTATTTGAGAATATACATAAATTGCTTCTATTATTTTCCCCTTTCTGATTAGTTTTTGAGCATTATCAATAGTATAAATATTTTGTTCATGTATATCTGGTAATAAAATATCTCTAAAATTATTAACAGGTGCAATTCTAACAAGAGATTTATTTTCCGACAAAGCATAAAGTTGATTATCAAAATACCATAATTTTGATAATCTCATTGTAGCAACTTTATATAATTGTGTTAAATTATTTGTAAGATAATAAAGTCCTGTTTGTGTAGCAAAGAATATATCTCCCATGTTACTGTTAGTAAATGAAATTATATCGTTTTCATTTTCATACATAAGAAGGCATCCAAATTTTTCAGATAACCAATATATTTTATTATTGACAGAAATCATCGTTTGTTCACCGTCTCCCAATACTGCATTAATTTTGTATTTGAATGTTGAAAGTTTAGTTAATTTGTTATTAATAAAATTATATAGCAACAAATCATAAGAGTTAGTTTTTTTTGATTTTCCCCAAATGTAGATGCTTGTGTCAGACGCAAGAGCCATATCTACATTTTGTAATTGCAACGAAGTTAATATATTTATTTTGTCTTTCTTTAAAATTTTTAATGCTTCATTATCTAAAAAGATTATTTCTTTGGAATTCACTCGCAAAACATTTTTAACTGTTTTTAATCCTTTTATCTTTTTAAATTTATTTAAACTAATGCTGTCATTTATTATATTAACGTTATATAACGAATTATCTTTGATTATCCAAAATTGACCAAGTATATCCATTGAAATATTATTAGGTACACTATCCAAAATTTTTTGCACTTTAATTTGGGAGTACAAATAATGCTGACTTATTATAACAAAAACAAATAATAATATTTTTCTCATTCTCTATTTTTTTAATGCTGTTTCTAAACAATCTTTAATTATATTCATTACATTATTTTTTGTATTATACAAAAAATGTTCTGCTTCTTCTATAGATTTTTGTGAATAATCATAATTTTCTACTAATTTTGAAACTTCTTCTAGTATATTTTTTGCTTCAGAATCCATTCCTTCTAAATATTTCTCTTGTGCTTTAGCCCAATCGGGAAGACTTTCATATAAATCATTTTTTAGATCACTTAAATACTGATCTATTTCTTCAGCAATTTTATTTACAGATTCATTAGCTAAAACTTCAACAATAGGTTTTAATATACTTGTTGTAGAAGTCTGTAATACTCCTTCCCCATTAAGAGTTTTATCACTTTCTACTTTGTCACCTAATTCTTGCATTTGTATTGTAGGCTGTACGTAATTCATATTTACTTTCAAGTCGCTTGGTTTTGCATAAACAGGTGAACCACTGTTCCCCACATACATTACAACAGCATCTTTGTCCATAATGCCATCATACGCTCTCTGAAAATCGTTTTTGTTGACGTTTCCAAATGCAAGCATTCGGTCATTAAATTCTGAACTCCAATTGTAAATGTTTTCAGGTGCAATAGTTGTTATAAATTCCTTGCCTTGAAAATTGCCATTAAAATCCATGCTCCCTGCAGCAACCGATAAATCTTGTCCTGTACAAGGAGTGCAATATGTTTGTTGATCTATAGAAACATTAAAAACTCCATCATCCGAATAATAATTACCACTATTGTGAGTTGTTTTACCAATTGTAACAGAAGACCTCCTAATTTCACATTCTTGTTTTGTTGCATAATAAGGTGATTGATAACTACCCCACTGCATTTCTCCTCCGTTATAATAATATCCATTATATAAACTTATTCCTATATAAACTGTAAAGCTCCATTGAGCATATACATTACTTGCCAAAAGCAAACCAAATGATAAAATAATAAGTTTTCTTTTCATAATAATTAACTGTTTTGAAATTAAATATTTTTTATTTTATGTCCGATATTTAACGAACATTTGTTAATATATTTCTGCTTAAACTAATTTTTGAATGATTTATGAACATTGTTGAGGGATGATTAAAACATTTTGAAAATAAATCAAG
>JAISUE010000061.1 GCA_031272245.1 Bacteroidales bacterium | reverse complement strand
CGCAATGCCAACGGCTTGCGGAAACGCATCAACCATTATTTCCATCAACTCAATCATTTTCAACGCTTTATCAACAATGATTGCCGCATCTGCAACGTCCGTTGCAAACTTTGCAACGTTTGTTTTGACTTTTGCAACGGACGTTTCAAACTTTGCAACGGACGTTTTGAACTTTGCAACGGACGTTTCAAACTTTGCAACGGACGTTTTGAACTTTGCAACGGACGTTTTGAACTTTGCAACGGACGTTTTGAACTCTGCAACGTTTGTTTCAAACTTTGCAACGTTTGTTTTGAAGTTTGCAACAAACGTTGCACGGTCTCCAACCAACGTTGCAAACTTCAAAAACTTGGTTTAAAACCTTTAAATCCACGTTTCAACCTCTCCGACCAAATTTTTAGCCCATAAAAAAACCTTTGAACGAGAATCAAAATATTTTGATTCATTTTCAAAATATTTTAATCGCCGTTCAAAATATTTTGATTCCCGTTCAAAATATTTTGATTCACTTTCAAAATATTTTAATCGCCGTTCAAAACATTTTGATTCCCGTTCAAAATATTTTGATTCACTTTCAAAACATTTTGATTCCCGTTCAAAATATTTTGATTCTCGTTCAAAATATTTTGATTCTCGTTCAAAGACTTTCTTAAGACCCAAAACAAAGGTTTTAAAGGTTGAAACAAAGGTTTTTAATTCGTTGAAAATGATTGCGATGACAGAAACAATGGTTGCTGCGGTTGAAATAATGATTTATGAAACTGAAATGTGGGTTGTTGTGTTTCCGCAAGCCGTTGGCATTGCGGTTATGAAAGTTAAGTCCTTCGGACTGATGGTTGCGGAGATGGGAACGATGGTTTATGAAATTGTAACATTGGTTATTGAAATTGCGAAAAATGTTATAGTTTGGATTGCTTCGCTTTCGCTCGCAATGACGAGGGTTTTTATGGTTGAAACGAGGATTGAAACGAATAAAAGATGCGGCGTTGTGTTTCCGCAAGCCGTTGGCATTGCGGTTATGAAAGTTAAGTCCTTCGGACTGATGGTTGCGGCGATTGGAAAAATGGTTGTCGGAATGGAAGCGAGGATGGAAGGGTAGGGGAGAATGATTGGAAAAACGAAAAATTGTTTATTCCTTTTTGTTATATTTATTAGCCAAACAGGAAAATATTATGATTTTAAGAAAAATATTGTACATTTGTCTATTGTAAAAATTTAATTTTTAATTACAAAATATAAAGATATGAATATAATTATTCCTATGGCGGGTATGGGAAAAAGGATGAGACCGCACACTTTAACAACTCCCAAACCATTGCTGAAAATCGCAGGAAAACCGATTGTCCAAAGACTTTGTGAAGAAATCGCTTCTGTTTGCGGGAGAGAAATAAACGAAATAGGTTTTGTTGTAGGTGATTTTGGTAAAGAAGTGGAAAACAATCTGATAGTGATAGCTGAAACACTCGGAGCAAAAGGAAAAATATATTATCAGCGAGAAGCCTTAGGGACGGCTCACGCAATTATGTGTGCCGAAGAAACTTTGACGGGGAATGTAACTGTTGCTTTTGCCGATACGTTGTTTGAAGCAAACTTTAAGCTTGATACGAATCAGGAAGGTATCATCTGGACACAGGAAGTGGAAAACCCTTCCGCTTTTGGAGTAGTAAAGAAAAATGAAGACGCAACCATCAATTCTTTTGTTGAAAAGCCAAAGGAATTTGTGAGCAATGAAGCAATAATTGGTATATATTATTTCCGTGACGGTGAAGACTTGAAAAAGGAATTGCGTTATATCATTGACAACAACATAAAGAGTCTCGGTGAATATCAACTCACAGACGGTTTGCAACGTCTTTTGGATAAAGGCGTCCGTTTAACAACAAGCAGCGTGAAACAGTGGTTGGATTGCGGAAATAAAAATGCAACGGTTTTCACCAATGGCAAAATGCTTGACTTAAAAGCCAAAACGGAACATCTTATCAGTAACGATTTGGAAAAAACAAACAGCGTTATAATTGAACCCTGTTTTATAGATAAAGGAGTGAAAATAATCAATTCCGTTATTGGTCCTTTTGTTTCTTTGGAAGCAGGAGCGGAGGTAAAAAACAGCATTGTTTCAAATTCTATCGTTGGTGTCAAAACATCAATAGAAAATTCTGTTATTGACAATTCCATGCTGGGTTCGTATGTAAAAATAACAGGCACAAAACAGGATTTAAGCGTTGGAGATTATAACCAAATACAACTTTAAGCATCATTTCTCACAGAGACTTTTATGAAGAGAAAAAGACTTTTCCTTATTGACGCAATGGCTCTTATTTATCGGTCGTTTTATGCCTTAAATAAGAATCCGAGAATCAATTCCAAAGGAGTAAATACGAGTGCAATACTTGGTTTTGCAAATACTTTATTAGATATTATCACAAAATACAAGCCTGACTTCATAGGTGTGGCTTTTGATTTGCAGGAAGCCACTTTCAGACATGAAGAATATGCCGAATACAAGGCTAACAGACAGGCAATGCCCGAAGATTTAATGTCGGCAATTCCTTATATTAAGTCGTTGATTAAAGCCATGAACATTCCGGTTTTAAGTTCTTCCGGCTATGAAGCAGATGATGTTATTGGTACTCTTGCAAAGAAAGCTGCCAAAGAAAACAATTTGGAGGTTTTCATGGTTACACCCGACAAAGATTATGCACAGTTGGTAGATGAGAATATTTTTATTCTCAAATTGGGAAGAGCCGGTAATCCTGACGAAGTTTGGACAGAGAAAGAGGTTTTACGTAAATTTGACATAAGAAAAGTAAGTCAGGTAATAGATATGCTTGCTTTGTGGGGCGACAGTGCGGACAATATACCCGGTGCCAAAGGTATAGGAGAAAAAAAAGCACAGGCTCTAATGCAACAGTTTGACAACGTAGAGCAGATGTTGGAGAATACATCTTTGATTCAAGCTCAATCGGTTAGAAAAGCAATAGAAGAAAGCAGAGAAATGATTTTTCTCAGTAAGAAATTAGCAACGATAAACCTTAACGTTCCAATAGAATTGAACGAAGAGGAGTTGATGCTTAAAGAACCGAATGTTGTACAGTGTGAAAAGATTTTTGATGAGTTAGAATTTCGTTCTTTTTCAAAAAGATTTTTTTCGGTGTTTAAAAATAATGCAGAGTCTCTTAATGTTGTTTCAAATGATTCCGTAAAAAATAATAACGGCGGCTATATTCAAACGGATCTGTTTGGAGAATCGCAGGATAATAATGTGTCCGCTTTATCTAAACACAAAAATATATCCAATGTTGAACATTCATATTTATTTATTGAGAATAATCAACAGGCAGAAGAAATAATTGCTTTAATACGACAAAAAGGATATTTTTGTTTTGATACCGAAACCACAGGACTTGACATCTTCGATTCTCTTATTGGTATTTCTTTTTCTATTGAACCGCATAAAGGTTGGTTCTTATATTTGGGAGACAAAAAAGACATTAAAACAGAACTTCAAATATGGAAATCGCTTTTTGAAGATGAAACAATAGAGAAGACGGGACACAATATGAAATTTGATAAAAATGTTTTACTGAATTATGACATAGAAGTTAAAGGAAAACATTTTGATACTCTTATTGCTCATTATCTTTTGGAAACCGAATCACGTCATAAATTAGACTATTTAGCCATGTCTATGCTTGATTATGAAATGATAAGTTTTGAAAATGTGTTTGGAAAAGTGAGAAAGGGGATACCTATAAATTCTGCTTCATTAGATAAGGATTTGTTAAAGGAATATGCTGTTGAAGATGCGGATATATGTTTGCAATTAAAGCCTTTGTTGGAAAGAAGATTAAAAGAGGATAAAATGTGTGATTTATTTGAGAACATAGAAATGCCTCTCATAGATGTTTTGCTTTCAATGGAAAGAGAAGGGGTTACGCTTGATGTTTCTCAACTTCATGAATATTCTTTACAGCTTGGCGAGAGAAAAACAGAGTTGGAACGCTTGATATATCAAGCGGCTGGGGTAGTTTTTAACATTTCTTCTCCAAAACAATTAGGCGAAATTCTTTTTGAGAGATTAAAAATAGTTGGCGACAAGGGCAAGATAGAGAAAACATCTGTTTCCAAGCAGTTTGCAACAGGAGAAGACGTGCTGCAAAAACTTGTAAACAAGCATGAGATTATATCGTTAATACTTGAATATCGCTCATTGACGAAGTTAATAAGTACATATATTGATGCTTTACCGTTGTTGGTGAATAAAAAAACAGGAAAAATTCATACCTCTTTCAACCAGTCAAATACGGCTACAGGCAGATTGAGTTCTAATAATCCTAATCTGCAAAACATTCCTGTACGAACCGAACTTGGAAAAGAAATACGGAAAGCCTTTGTTGCAAGAGACAGCAACGATTTTGTTCTTTTAGCTGCCGATTATTCTCAAATAGAGTTAAGAATAATAGCTTCTTTAAGTGGCGATGCTCATCTTTGTCAAGCTTTCAACGAAGGAATGGATATACATTTGGCTACTGCGGCAAAAATATATAAGGTATCAACGGAAGAGGTTACAAAAGAAATGAGACGTAATGCAAAAAGCGTAAACTTCGGCATCATTTATGGAATATCTGCATTTGGTTTATCCCAACAGTTAAACATTACAAGAGCAGAAGCTCAACAACTTATCAAGGAGTATTTTATTAACTTTCCTCAACTGAAAACTTATATTGAAAACTGTATCTTAAAAGCTCGCGAGCAAGGATATGTAACAACTATTTGCGGACGCAGAAGGTATTTGTCGGAGATTAACTCCAGAAATTTTAATTTGAAAGCTTTTGCGGAGAGAAATGCTGTAAATATGCCTGTACAGGGTTCATCAGCCGACATGATAAAACTTGCAATGATTGCAATTAACAAATATATAAAAGACAATAACCTTCGTTCTCGAATGATTTTACAGGTACATGACGAATTAGTTTTTGATGTTTATCGTAAAGAATTGGAACAAATGAAAACAAAAGTCTGTGAATTAATGACAAATGCAATGCCTTTGAATGTGCCGGTGATAGTAGATTGTAAAGCAGGCGATAACTGGTTAGAAGCTCATTGATGCGTTTGCTAATTATTTGCTGTCATTCAGGATGAGGTTAAATTCTATAGCAAATTTATCCGAAAATTAAGAACATAAATGCTGTTTTTCCCTGTGAAAAACTTGTCTTTTACGAATGAAAACAAAGAAAAATCTATCGTATATAGCAATTAGTTTATTTTTTTTATTTTTGTAACAGTTCTATAAAGGCAAAAGTATTTTTTAATCATCTTGAGCCAAAAACAAAATATGGAAATACATGTTGAAAAATTTGGAGGAGCATCTGTAAATTCAGCCAATGCTGTCCAAAATGTTGTGAAAATTCTTAAAACTCAACCTTCTAAAACAGTTGTAGTAGTATCTGCTATGGGAAAAACAACCAATAGTTTGGAAAAAATTCTAAATAGTTTTATTGCGACTCACACTTTAAATGAGGAAGTTTTAAATGCACTTATATTATATCACAAAAACATTATAAATGATCTTTTTGGCAATAATTACAATAAAGATTATATTATGCGTCTGTTTGACAACATAATAACAATGTTATTTTCATATAAGGAAAAGGATTATGATTTTCTTTATGATCAGATAATATCTTTTGGAGAACTTATTTCATCTACGATTATTTCACAATATCTTACTTTTTCCGGGATAAAACATAGATTTATACAGGCAAAAGATGTTATTAAAACAGATAATGTGTTCCGTTCGGCAAATGTAGATTGGAATTTAACAACTAAAAAGACTGATGAAATAATAGTTCCTGCTTTAGAAGAAGTTGATTTAATTCTTACTCAAGGTTTTATTGGAAGCACACAGAATAATTTAACAACTACATTGGGAAGAGAAGGTTCAGACTATACTGCTGCTATTTTATCTTATTGTCTTAATGCTAAAGATTGTACAATATGGAAAGATGTTTCCGGAGTGTTGAATGCAGATCCTAAACGAATGACAAACACAACAAAAATAGATACACTTTCTTATTCGGAAGCAATAGAATTGTCATATTATGGAGCGACAATTATCCATCCAAAGACTATTAAACCTTTAGAAAATCGTAATATTCCTTTGTATGTAAAATCATTTCTTTCCCCAACGAACAAAGGCAGTATGATTTGTAATTGTAAGACACAATTACCAACATCTTATATTTTTAAGGATAATCAGGTTTTGCTTTCAATTTTTCCTCGAGATTTTTCTTTTATTGCAGAAGAAAATATAAGCAGTATTTTTGCAATACTTGCTAAACACAGGATAAAAGTTAATCTTATGCAAAATTCAGCAATTAGTTTTTCGCTTTGTTTTGACGAAGACGTAAATGAAAAATGCTTTGAATTGTTGCTTAATGATTTACAAAAAGACTATAAAGTACGTTATAATTGCCATTTACAACTGCTAACTATTCGCCATTATACTCAACAATCTATTGACGAACAAATAACAGGAAAGAAAATTTTAATAGAACAACGTAGCAGAACTACAGCTCAATACTTGCTGCAAGAAGTTTAATATATTTAAAATTCTTACAGCAAGTATTGAGCTGTAGTTATTTGTGTGAGTAAAATAGCTAAATATATTTATTTTACAATTTTCATTTCGCTAATCAGGTTTTTCGCTCCTGCAAACTTGTCAATTATAAAGAGAACATAGCGAATATCTACGCTGATGCAGCGTTGTAAATCAGGATTAAAGGCTATGTTTCCGCTCATCGCTTCCCAGTTTCCGTCAAAAGCAATACCTACAAGTTCGCCTTTGCCGTTTATGGTTGGCGAACCCGAATTTCCTCC
>JAISUE010000022.1 GCA_031272245.1 Bacteroidales bacterium | reverse complement strand
GCAAAAAAGTTGTGGCTGATAAAATAAATTGATACTCTGTGCGTTTTCTATGAAAAAAACTTTGAGAGGGTGGGTGGGAGAAGTTAGTGGAAAGTGTGTGTGTGTGTGTGTGTGTGTGTGTGTGTGTGTGTAGATACGAAAAATAAATGACTTTCGCAAGTTTTTTGCGAATTATTTTTCACATTATTATGTTTTATACTTCGTATCATTTTTTTCATTTTTTATATCTCTAATCAGATTGCAAAATTATAAAAAATAATTTAATGAACAAATTTTTTCGTTTTTTAATGCGTTTTCTGCCATGTAAGAAGATCTAACAAGCGGTGCAGACTCTATATTGATAAAACCTAATTCCAATCCTTTTTCTTTGTAATTATTAAATTGTTCAGGTGTTACCCATTGAGCAACCGGTAGATTGAATTTTGTTGGTTGAAGATATTGTCCGATAGTAAAAAGACTTACTCCTGCTTTACGTGTGTCATACATAAGTTCAATAACTTCATCAGGTTTTTCCCCCAATCCAACCATTATTCCTGTTTTTGTAAGTATTCCTGATTGTGAAGCCTGTCGTAAAACATCAAGACTAATCTCATATTTTGCACGGGAACGTATTTGATTTGAGAGTCTTTTAACTGTTTCCATATTGTGAGAAAATATATCCGGTTGTGCCGCAAAAACAATATTTAAGAGTTCTTTTTTTCCGTCAAAGTCAGGCGTTAATACTTCAATTATGATGTTTGGATTTTCTTTTCTAATTTCTTTTATTGTTAATGCCCAATGATTTGCTCCCTTGTCTTCCAAATCATCTCTGTCAACAGATGTGATAACACAATGTTTTAATTGCATTAGTTTAACAGAATGAGCAACTTTTGCAGGCTCTTCTCTATCTAATGGTAAAGGTTTACCGCTTGCCGTAGCACAAAATTTACAGGAACGGGTACAAATATCTCCACCTATCATAAAAGTTGCTGTGCCTCTTGACCAACAATCTCCAATGTTAGGACATTTTCCGCTGCTGCAAATAGTATGTAATTTATTTAATTCCACTATTTTTTTAACGGCAGTATAGTTTCCATTTGTTTGAAGTTTAATTTTTAGCCATTCGGGCTTTTCTATTTTATCCATAGTTGCAAATATGGTTTATTTATTCAATTTATTAGCTTCCTCAAAAGTTATACGTTTGCCCTTATAAAAAACAACAACGAAAGCATCTACAAATCCTTTTTCTTTTAATATTTTTTGATAATCCCATGCTTTATTTCTGTCTTCAAACGCTCCTGCAGTGTATTTCCAAACGCCATTTTGAGCATAACACCATACACTGTCGCAAACAGAGAAACGTTTATCTGTAAGATCTATTTTTTCAGGGTCGGATAAAATCTGAACTCTATAAACAGGTTTGTCTTTATTGACAGAGTCAGTATTTGCTATTTCTTTTTGCTTTACGTTGTAAATACTGTCAGGAATTAAATGTTTTATTGGAGGAATGGTTATTTTTTCAACTTCCTTACTGTTTTTGTATTCACAAATTGCACGAAAGATAGAGGCAGCTATTTCATATTGTCCTTTTTCAGACATTAAATATACTTCTTCCTGTCTGTTTGATATAAAACCTATCTCTATTAACACCGAAGGCATTGCCGATTGATACAACACAACAAAGTTAGCTTGCTTTACTCCACGATCGTGCATAGTAGTATTTTTAGCAAGTTCTTTTTGCACCATATCTGCAAATTTCAAACTGTTTTCCATATAAGCCGTTTGATAGAGAGAAAAGAGAATATTATTTTCCGGTGCATTTGGGTCAAAGCCTTCATAATTTTTTTGGTAGTTAGCTTCTGAGAGAATATCGGCATTTTCTTTTTTGGCAACAGCAATATTTTGAGCAGTTTTTGCAAATCCCATTGCAAAAGTTTCAAAACCTTTACTTTCATGATTTGTAGAAGAATTACAATGAATAGATATAAACAAATCAGCATTGTTTTTATTAGCAACTTGAGACCGTTTGTACAATTCTACATCTTTATCGGAAGTACGTGTAAATAAAACTTCAACATTTTTAAGATTCTCTTTTATAATTGTACCTAATTTCAACGCTACATCAAGCGTGATGTCTTTTTCTTTTGCCTTGTATCCAATAGCACCCGGTTTGTCGCCTCCATGTCCGGCATCAATTACTATTTTGTCTATCAAACCATTCTTTTGAGCATATAAGCCAAAAGTTATAAATATTATGAATATAAAAGTGAAAAATTGCTGTTTCATTATATTAACGATATTTTGTATTAAAAAGCAAAAGTACAATTTTTAATACATACAAAAAATGGCGAGAATTGAAACTCGCCCTTTATCTTTTTCGCAGTGGTTTTTATTCCACAATTACTTTTTTCGTTATTGTACCGTTCTCCGTCTGCACTCTCACAAAGTAGTTACCTCTCGCTAAATTGCTAACATCTATCGCAGTTTCTTTGCCTTGATAAACAACTTTGCCGAGCAAATCAACTACTTCAATGCTGTTTATCTTCTCGCCTTCAATGTTAATAACATCTTTTGCTGGGTTTGGATAAAGACTGATATTTGTTATTTCTGCAATGCCATTCAAACCAACTGTTTGAATACAATCCGTATAATTAGTAAATTCACTCCAAACATAATCAGATTGATATGCCGCTTCACTTTCACAAGGCACATGAACAGGAATAGCAGTTGGAACAGAGATAAAACAATCAAAACCAGTTGGTGGCGTTACAGCCAAACTTGTAATTTCTGTTAAGCCGCTGCATTCAGCAAAAGTATAACCTCCTATTGACGTAACCGAATTACCAATAGTTAATGATGTTAAGCCGCTGCAATAAGCAAAAGCAGAACTGCCTATTGATGTAACAGAATTAGGAATAGTTAATGAGCCTGTTAATCCGCTGCAACCAGAAAAAGCAGATTCTCCTATTGTTGTAACAGAATTTGGAATGACTACCGATGTTAAACCTGTACAAAAACGAAATGCACTACCTCCTATTGATGTAACCGAATTAGGAATAACTAAATCTCCTGTTAAACCACTGCAATCCCAAAAAGCATAATATCCTATTGACGTAACAGAATATGTTAAAGTTCCTGTTCCACCTGTTACAGAACTTGGAATTGTTAAGTTCCCTGTTGTACTTGTTGAAATCGCACGAGTATCATCATTTCCAACTCGAACTTCATTAGGGGATAAACTTGTAATTTTAAATGTCATTGCAAGATTGCCTGTACTTGCATCATTAACTGTAAAGACATCGTCAATCGCCTGTGCAAAAACATTATTACCAAGTCCAAAAACCGCTATTGCAGCCAAAAGAAAAAGCCTTATTCTTTTCGGTTTGAAATTCATAAATTTTTTCGTCAAATTAAAAAATTATATTTATTATTAAAGTTAATATTTTTGATATAAAAAATGTTGTTGCAAATGTACAAATTTTTTTTTGATTTTCATCTAAAAAACAGCAATTTATATTTTAAAAATCAAAGTTTTGCTATAAAAAAATCTGATGTTTTTATGTGAAAATAAAATGTGCTGTTAAAATGCCATTCCGTTTCCCTAAATAAACAGAAAAATTATCTGTACTTTTTGAATGTTTATTTTTTTACTATTTCAAAAAAATATATTTTTGCAACTTGATGAATTAAATTTTAATTCCTAATTTATAATTTAACAATGAGGTTATACACAGAAAACGTTGTAAAGAAATACAAAAAACGAATAGTTGTCAAAGGTGTTTCAATAGATGTTAACCAAGGAGAAATAGTAGGATTGTTAGGTCCTAATGGTGCAGGCAAAACTACTACATTTTATATGATGGTAGGCTTAATACAACCTTTTAGCGGCAGAGTATTTTTAGATAAAGAAGATATTACCGATATGCCAATGTATAAACGTGCAAAAATGGGTGTAGGTTATCTGGCTCAGGAGGCATCTGTATTTAGAAATTTGTCTGTCGAGGACAACATTATGGCTGTGCTTGAGTTTCAAAACTTAACAAAATCAGAGCGTATCGCAAAAATGGATTCTCTTTTAGATGAATTTTCTCTCACTCATATAAGAAAAAGCAAAGGTATTCAGTTGTCCGGAGGTGAAAGACGCAGAACAGAAATAGCTCGTGCATTAGCTTCTGACCCTAAATTTATATTGCTTGATGAGCCATTTGCTGGCGTTGACCCTATAGCTGTTCAAGATATTCAGGGTATTGTCCGTACGTTGAAAAATAAAAATATAGGTGTTCTCATAACTGATCACAACGTTCACGAAACATTAAATATAACCAACAGAGCTTATTTACTTATAGACGGTAGTGTTTTTAAATCCGGTACTCCTGAGGAATTAGCCTCTGATGAAGAGGTTCGCAAACGCTATCTCGGAGATAATTTTGAATTGCGCTAAACATTTAGCTCTTATATATTATGTTAGTCTTTGTTCTGCAAATCACACCACGAATTAATTATGTTTTCAATCTTATATTAAGAGATTTGGCAGGCATTGACTTTACATTTTCTCTTAATAAAGAGACATTTATTGCAAGTCCTCATCCAAAACTTTCATATAATACTGAAAAACTTTGTGATGAAGTGTTTATTCCGTGTTCAAACTTGCTTTTTGAAACAGGTGTTATTAAACATCAAAACATTAAAATAGAATCTCAATCCCGACCTGACGATATTTTTGCAGCATCATTCTTTTTTGCATCACGTTATGAAGAATATTTGCCTTTTGAAGCTGATATTCACGGCAGGTTTTCGGCTTTAGACAGTTTAGCTTTCAAAAAAAACGTACTTCATTTACCGATTGTAAATATATGGGTAGAAATATTACTGAAAGAAATAAAAAATAAATATCCTAATATACATTTTCGCAAACGGGAATTTAAATTTATAAACACTATTGATATTGATTCCGTTTATGCTTTCAAAAACAAAGGAATTTTAAGAAATACAGGTGGATTTTTAAGGGATTGTTTTAAGGGTAGAGGCAAACAAATGATACAACGCATAGAAACATTAGCTCATTTATCTAAAGATCCGTTTGACACTTTTGATTTTCTTACAGAAAATATAAATAAATATAATATTGACAGTATTTTCTTTTTTCAAGTAGGTGATTATGGTGTTTTTGACAAAAACATAAATATCAAAAAAAAGAGTTTTCAAACTATTATACGTAATGTTGCGGCATATTATTCCATAGGACTTCATCCTTCATATAAAAGTAATTCAAATGTTGAGATTATAAAACGAGAAAAAGAATGTTTGGAAGATATATCTGCGGTTAATTCTAAATATATTACAAGCTCACGTTTTCATTTTTTACATTTCACATTGCCGACAGGTTATCGTGCTTTGTTAGATGCAGGAATAACTGATGATTATTCAATGGGTTTTTCTGAAGTAAATGGGTTTAGGGCAGGGCTTTGTACACCTTTTCATTTCTACGATTTGCTCTTGGAAAGAGAAACATCACTTATGGTTCATCCTTTTGCCATTATGGATGTAACGTTGTTGAAAAACAGTAAAGAAAAGCCTGTTATTAACGAAATACGGCATTTTATTGATATTACAAAATCTGTGAATGGCGAATTTATAAGTATATTTCACAATCAGAATCTTGTTGAGGAAGGTAAATGGAAAGGTTGGCGAGAAATATATCGCCAGATGCTTGCGCATTGATAAAATCATATAGGTTATTACAATTAAGAAAATTGTAATCAAATAAAACACGACAAATTAGATATTATAATTTAATTCGGATTTAGATATTTTTAACGTCATGTCTATTATTCCTATGATTTCAAAAGAAGAAGATAGATTTGTAATTTTAATGGTATGATTTCCTGTTTCAGTAAAAGACATAAAAGATTTAACCTTTTCTTCCACATCATAAAAATCTCCCATTACATCGCCAATAAATTTTTTCCCATTACGGTCTTTTAATTTTATATTTACGTTACTTGTTCTTTTTGTTCCGCTTGGAGATATTATTTCTATTAACAATTTGACATTATCAATATTTATCAAACCTAAATGACGCACGATAAGATAAATATCATAAGGAGAGTCAATTTTCTTAACATCTATATCCTTAAATTCAATGAAATTGCCATTTTTTTTATCTTCTGACAAACGTTCCCATTTGTAATTTTTAAATGAAATGGTTTCTTTGTAAATTTGATTTTTATTGCAAGAGACAATAACTAATGTTATTACACATACAATTATTAATTTTTTCATCAGCTTCATATACATAATATATTTTATTTGTTTTTAATTGCTTTAAGTATTTCTATTGCGGCATCTTTCAAACCGGAAACATTTTTTCCTCCTGCTGTTGCAAAATATTTCTGTCCGCCGCCACCGCCTTGAATATGTTTTGCTGCAGAACGAATAATTGTTCCTGCATCTTTACCGGATAAAACCAGATCATCACTTATCATTAAAGTTAAAGAAGGTTTGCCGTTATCGGTTGTTGCAGCTATGAAACATAAATTTGTGTGATATTCATTACGAAAACGGAAAGCTAAATCCCTAATTATATCTGTAGAATATTCTTTGTTGATTATTTCAATTAAAGTTATATCGTCATCCTGCTTGATTTGAGAACGCAAATTATTAAAAATACTTGATACTTTTTCTTGCTTTATTATTTCAATTTGCTGTTTTAATTTTGTATTTTCTTCTATAGTTTTACGAACAGTTGTGATAATATTCGGTGAAGCATCAAAACATTCCTTTATTTGTTTAAGAGTATTTTGCATGTTATAAAAATAATTTTCAAAATATTCTCCGCAAACAGCTTCAATTCTGCGAACTCCAGCCGCAACAGCAGATTCAGAAACTATTTTGAACATACCTATTGTTCCCGTACTCTTTGCATGTGTTCCCCCACACAATTCTATTGAATTGCCAAAACGTATCACGCGTACTTTATCGCCATATTTTTCTCCAAATAACGCCATTGCTCCCATTGCTCGTGCATCATCAATAGATATTTCTCGCATATCTTCTGACGGAAAATCTTCACGGATTAGTTGATTGACAATTTTCTCTACTTTAATTATTTCTTCATCGCTCATTTTTGAATGATGTGAAAAGTCAAATCGCAATCTATCGTATGCAACGTAAGAACCTTTTTGTTCAACATGAGAGCCGAGAACTTGTCGCAAAGCATAATGTAATAAATGTGTCGCAGAATGATGGGCTTCAGTTGAATTTCTACGTTGTTTATTAACACATGCTTTAAAAGAACCTCTTATATCTGATGGAAGTTTTTTTGTTATATGCAGAATTTGATTGTTTTCTTTTTGTGTATCTATTATATCTATATGTTCGGTTGTAGAAGTTAAACATCCACTGTCTCCAATTTGACCTCCCATTTCTGCATAAAAAGGTGTTTTATCAAAAACCAATTGATATGTTTCACCATTTTTATTAGATGTAACTTTACGATATTTCAAAATTTTTACATCTGTTTCTATCATATCATAACCAACAAATACAGTAAAATTTTGTTCTGAAAGTTCTACCCAATCGTCTGTTGATTGTTTTGCAGCATTGCGAGAACGTTCTTTTTGTTCTTCAAGATTACGATTAAAGGCTTTCATGTCAACATTTCTGCCCTGCTCCTTCGCCATTAATTCCGTCAAGTCTATTGGAAACCCATAAGTATCAAAAAGCTCAAATGCAAAATCTCCATCAATTAAAGATGTCGGATGTTCTAAAATATAACGGTCAAATTTTGATATACCATGAGATAAAGTACGTAAAAACGATTGTTCTTCTTCTTTAATTACCTTTTCAATTAACGATTGATTTTTTACGAGTTCGGGAAATTGTTCTCCCATTTGTTTTGTCAATACGGATACAAGCGAAAACATAAACGGTTCTGTAAAATTCAAAAACGTATATCCATATCTGATAGCTCTACGAAGGATACGTCTAATGACATATCCTGCTTTTGCATTAGCAGGTAACTGTCCGTCAGCTATAGCAAACGACACGGCACGAATATGATCCGAACATACACGCATTGCTACGTCCTTTTTATTGTCTTCTCCGTATTTGAAGCCTGACAAATTAGCCAAATACTGAATCAATGGCTGAAAAACATCCGTATCATAGTTGGATTTCTTGTTTTGAAGTACCATGCAAAGTCTCTCAAAGCCCATTCCCGTATCAACATTCTTTTCTTTTAACGACACAAGCGAGCCGTCAGCCATACGATTAAATTCCATAAAAACAAGATTCCAAATCTCAATTACAAGCGGATTATCTTTATTTACCAAATCTTTACCACTTATGTTTTGTTTCTCTTTTTCGTCTCGTAAATCTACATGTATCTCAGAACATCCTCCACATGGACCTGTTTCTCCCATTTCCCAGAAGTTATCTTTCTTTGAACCTAATAAAATTCTATCCTCCGCTATCCATTGTTTCCAATAATCATATGCTTCCGAGTCTTTCACCAGACCATCTTTCTCATCCCCTCCGAAAATCGTAACATAAATAATAGATTTATCTATTTTAAATACTTCCGTCAGCAGTTTCCATGCAAATTCTATCGCTTCTTTCTTGAAATAATCTCCAAAAGACCAGTTTCCAAGCATTTCAAACATTGTATGATGATAAGTGTCATGTCCTACCTCTTCCAAATCATTATGTTTTCCACTAACACGCAGACATTTTTGAGTATCTGCGGCACGAAGATAAGGTTTATCCGTATTGCCGAGAAAAATATCTTTAAATTGGTTCATTCCTGCGTTTGTGAACAAAAGGGTAGGATCATTTTTCACAACGATTGACGATGATGGGACAATAAAATGCTCCCGTTCTTTGAAAAATTGCAAAAACTGCTTACGTATTTCGGTAGAAGTCATATTGATAAACTTTATAAAATATTCTAATTTATTAAGATTGCAAAAATAGTTATTTTATTATATTCATAACAATGCCTAAAATATAATTGTCAATCATTTTCATTTTTTACACCTTATATATTAAGGTATCAATTTTGTTTTTTGATGATTAATATTTTACGAAAGTTTGAAATCAATGTGTTTGAAGGTTTCGTACTTTTGAAAAAGTCTAAAATCAATGTGTTTGAAGGTTTCGTACTTTTGAGAAAGTCTGAAATCAACGTGTTTGAAGGTTTCGTACTTTTACGAAAGGCTCTCGTAATTTGCGAGAACAATTTTAAGGATTCAAAAAATCTTTTGTCAATAGTTTTCTCTTAAAAAAACGTAAACATCTGTTAAATCAGAAATTTTTTTATCTTTGCGGCAAAATAATCATTAAATATCATTGCTTTATGAAAAGAATATTTTTATCATTTTGCAGTATAATGTTGAGTTTTCAACTTTTTTCTCAAACTGTTGTTGAAACTGCACCTCAATTTAGGAAAGTAGTATTGGAACAATATACCGGAGTTAACAGTCCGTTTGATCCTGCAGGACATAGATTAGTCAACACATTTGCGGCGAATCATTTAAATAATGTTTCAATTATAAACATTCACACCGGGGGGTATTCTCCAATGTATCATACGGTATGGAATGATATGCTTGCTCAAAATGCAGGTTTTTCATACTATCCGTCAGCGAGTGTTAATAGATCTTCACCATTCGGAGGATTTCAAACTGCAATGATGGATACTCTTGATTGGATAGACAGAATGAATTATATTTTACAACAACCTGCGTTTGTAAATATTGGAGCAACAGCTCAAATAGACATGGAAACTAAACAAATTAATATCCATACCGAAATCTTCTATACGAACAATGCAGATCCCGGAACAAATGTATTAAATATAGCTCTTGTACAAGATAATATTTTAGGGTATCAAAAAGGTATGCAAAATAATCCTGCTCAAATAACTAATGACGGAAAATATAAACATTTACATGTATTGCGGGATTTAATGATTATACCTTATGAGGTAATTGATCAAATGACAGGTGATACATTAAATCCTATCCCTATGGGAACATATAAAGAAATAGACACCGTATATAATTTGCCTGACAGTATGGGAGTGTCGGGGGATAAACTGTTAGCGGAAATAGGTGATATATCGTTGGTGGTTTTCATAACTCTTGAAAATCAAACGATATATACAGGTGTAACAGTTAAACCGACATATATCAATCTGCCCGATTCAGTTGTACTGGTAACAAGAAACGAAAGACTTGAATATGTTTTAGGTTGTAATAATTTAATGAAGCCGATTATTGAAATAAAAAATGAAAGTGATACAACAGTAAGGTCAATGCTTATTTCATATAATCATAAAACTGTGGCTGGATCTTTGTTTTGGTTGGGTTCATTGGGTAAATTTGAAAAAACAACAATAGAATTTGACCCTATAGAAGTTGAATTCGGACAACAGGAAACTTTTTACATATTTGTAGATAGCGTTAATGGTTTTGGCAAAGATGAGGGAGCATATCTTTACGGTTCAGCTACAAATAAAAGAGATTCTGTTATAACCGGACGAGGTAAACCTTCTCTTTTATTGAAATGCGATCGTAATGGAGGAGAGATAACTTGGAAACTTTATAATCATAACATGGAAGTGATTCAATCCGGTGGTCCATATTCCAATCTTGCATCACCTCCTTCAAAACCGGACACAATTCTTTTAAGAAACATAACTTCTCCGGGATGTTATATTTTTGAAATTATAGATGCTTATGGTGATGGAATAAATAATAATTATGGTGCCGGCTTTTACAAAATAGTAGACATGGATAAATTGCCTTTAGTTGAATCACAGGGAAAGTTTGGCTTTGGAGAATCAAAAGACTTTAGCATTGGGACAATTGTTGGATTAGAAAATGTGAGCGGTTCTATATATCAGACACTTCTTTATCCTAATCCTGCTAAAAACAAAACAACATTAGACATTTCCGTTTCATCTGCAACTTTGTCGCAAATAACCGTAACAAATATATTGGGTAAAGAGGTTATAAATATTAGTCAGCAACAATTAAATACAGGGAAAAACTTAATAGATATAAACACATCCGAACTGCAAAATGGATTATATTTTGTAAATATAATAACAGAAGCGGGAATATCCACAAAAAAACTTGTAATTAAACGATAAAGAGATTTTCTCAATTTAAAAATATAATTGTTTTCTAACATAAGGAAAGAGAATGTATATTAAACATTCTCTTTCTTTTTGTTTTTTTATTATTTTTGCATCCATAAAATGTCTAATAAAATATCATTCAGTATGAAAAAGATACTTGTAATTTTAGTTTTAACGGTGTGTTTTTATGGTTTAAAAGCTCAAAATACAGCGTTTTTAAATGATGAAAAACTGACAGAATTTACACAAAAGTTAAGTAAATTGCCGTTCAGTGAAAGAGATGTTATAAACAAAGCTTGCAATCTCTTTGAAGAATACTTTAAAAAAGATCCTGAAAACGCTGATTGGGCTTATCAAATTCTTTATTTTTATCATCAAATAACTTGTGATGACAAGACGGAAACACTTCATAAAACTTTTTCAGACGAAGAAATTAGAGCATTAAAAATAGGTGATATTAAAGTATTAAGCAAATTACGTTCTGCAATGAAATCTTTTGATAAAGAATATACAAGATTTGGATACAGAATAATGTCTTTTGAAGACACATCTTATGCTATTGAAGTTCAACCGGATTTTCTTTATAAACGCTTAAATAAATATTTAACCAAAGATTATGCTTATTATCGAGGTTTATGGATAGCAGAACACGATATACCTCCTTATTGGCACGCTGCATTGAATGTGCCTTTGAAAGAAATAATGAACAGAATTGAATGGAGGGACTTGCTTTTAAACGAACATTCAGATTTTATTCGCAATGATTTAGTGTTAAGAGAAATAGAAGACCTTTGTTTTTGCGTTACAAAAGGTTTGGAAAACACTCCTATTTATGACAAAAAAGATATTATTTTACCTGAATACAAACGAGCATTACAGGATTATTATACCAAACATCCTGAAACAATATGGGGTTTATATTTTACAGATTTCATACATAAGTTAGCTTTAAATAAATATCGCAACAGTTATGATATAGATAAATGGGTTATAGATACTCTTTTCCCTCAAGACCGCAAAAACATTGACCCGATAGAAAAATACAAAGAAATTATAATTGATAACATCGTAGAATAACTTCTTTAAAATATTTAAATTCCTAATTTAAATATTTTGATTTACGATAAAAAATTTTTAATTCATGATTAAATTGTTTGATCATGCAAGAATGGTATGCTAATAAAAAAATAAATAATCAATGAGGGAAAGTTTAATTTTATAAAAATGCAAATAAAATTCACTCCATTATTGTACGGATTGTCAAAACATCAAATATAAATCTAAAGAAAATATGAAACAATAGGCTACCAAAATAGAAAATTATATTGATGTTTATAAATAAATTACTATTTTTGCCTCCTATAATAATAATTTTTATTTAAATCATTAAATCAAGGGGGTTAGACAATGTCTTATCATTATAAAGTAAAAAAGAAAAAAGCAAATTTAAGCGGGAAAACTACTTATAAATATTATGCAACATCTTCTTCCAATGGGGTAATATCTATGGATCAAGCAGCAAAAGAAATAGAAGATAATACAACTCTTTCTAAAAGTGATGTAATAAGTGTAGTTACTGCTCTATCTTCATTAATTGAGAATAAAATTCGTAATGGTTATAGTGTAAAACTTGACGGATTAGGAACATTTAGTCTTTCCATAACAAGTGAGGGCTTTGTTGATGCAAAAAAATGTATACCAACAAAAGTAAGACCGAGTAAAATATGTTTTCGTGCAGATAAAAAACTAAAAGAAAAAGTATTTGAAGTAACCTTTGAAAAAGATTCCATAGATTAAGTAAAATTTGATTTTGTTACATTCAGGTTCTTTTAACAACTCTAATATTTACAAATTATACATAAACTAATGAATAGAGGAAAATTTTTATTACTCTTACTGGTTTTGGGGACAACAACAGTATTTGCTCAAAAAGGAAGTGTAAGGGGTTTTGTATATGATAAACAAGATGGAGAGCCTGTAATATTCACAAATATTCTTTTAGAAGGAACAAAGTATGGAGCAGCAACTGATGTTAATGGATATTTTGTAATCAGTAATGTTCCTTATGGTAATTATGTTGCAGTCATTCGCTATATTGGCTATACTGAACAACGATTAAATGTACATATTTCAGATAAACCGGTACATCTTAAAATTGAACTTGAACCTGCAACTCAAATGTTGAGTACTGTTACTATTGATGCCAAAAGAGAACAATCTCAAACTCAAAGTAATGTTTCAGTAGAAAAAATTTCACCAAAAGAGATTCAAGCCTTTCCAAGTATAGGAGGTCAGGCTGATATAGCTCAATACTTGCAAGTATTACCGGGAGTTGTTTTCAGTGGAGACCAAGGAGGACAACTTTATATAAGAGGTGGAAGTGCTATTCAGAACAAAGTACTATTAGATGGTATGGTTATTTACAATCCTTTTCACTCAATAGGATTGTTTTCAGTGTTTGAAACGGAAATTATTCGTAATGCAGATGTATATAGCGGAGGTTTTAATGCTCAATATGGCGGCAGAATTTCTTCAATAATGGATATAACCACAAAAGATGGTAACAAAAAACATACATCGGGTAAGATTTCCGCATCAACTTTTGGTGCAAATTTATTACTTGAAGGACCTGTTATTAAGGAATCTGAAAATAAACCTTACTCCTTTTCGTATATATTATCTGCAAAAAATTCTTACCTTTCTTATACTTCCAAAAATATTTATTCATATATTGATGGAAGTTTGCCTTATGACTTTTTTGATATTTATGGAAAGGCAACACTTGCTACAAGTAATGGAAGTAAATTAAATGTATTTGGTTTCAATTTTACGGATGATGTAAGAGGTTATAAGTCTATAGCTGATTTTAATTGGAAAAATCGTGGAGTTGGAGCAAACTTTGTTCTTTTGCCCGGCACTTCACCTGCTTTAATTGAAGGAGTATTTGCATATTCTGATTACACAATGAGTATGACAGAGAGTAATACAAGTAAAACAAGTGCCATAGGTTCTTTTAATGGGGGCTTAAGCATTACTAATTTCTTTGGAAAAAATCAGTTGAAGTTTGGACTTGAGTTGATAGGAAATACTACTTTTATGGTTAATAATAATTACGACACTTTAGACCCAAATTACTCAACAGAAATAGCGACTTATTCTGTATTTAAAGGTTTTTTGGGTAAATTGCTTTATGAACCAAGTATTAGATTTATTTATTATGCTTCTCTTGGAGAAGTAAATTTAGAACCGAGATTAAGTTTTAAACTAAATTTAACGGATAACTTCAGATTAAAATTTGCAACAGGAATGTATTCTCAAACATTTATTGATACCAAAAGTGATAGAGATATTGTTAATTTATTCACAGGTTATCTTACTGCATCAGAAGAATTAAATATCGTAAGGACTTTCAAAAATGACAGCATAAATCAGTATTTAGAAAAATCTAATCACTTTATTTTTGGAATAGAATGGGATTTAATGCGTAACTTTTCTCTAAACGCAGAAGTTTATTACAAAATGATGAATCAACTTGTCTCTATAAATCGTGACAGATACTACAATGACGATTTTGATCATTCCAATAAACCTGACTATTTAAAAAAGGAATATATATTGGAAGATGGTAGAGCTTATGGTGGAGATATTAGTTTAAAATATGACGATGGACGATTATATCTTTGGGCTATTTATTCTTTAGGTTGGGTAAAAAGAGAAAACGAAATACAAATTTATTATCCACACTACGACAGAAGACATAACTTAAATATATTATCATCATATCAATTTGGATTAAGTCGGTCGTGGGAAGTTTCGTTACGCTGGAATTATGGAAGTGGTTTTCCTTATACTCCGACAAGTGGAATGGGAGAAAATTTACCTCTAAGTGACGGTATTTATTCTGATATAATTGTTACTAATGGCTCACTTATGACTTATTATGGAGAATTAAATTCTAAACGTTTGCCGGATTATCACAGATTAGATTTTAGTTTAAAGAAACGTTGGCAAGTTGGAAAGCGAGGAGTTATTGAAGCAACCGTTAGTGTTACCAATGTATATAATAGAAACAACATGTTTTATTATGACAGAATAACAGGTTCGCGAGTAGATCAGTTACCAATAATGCCAAGTATTGGATTAAATTTTTCTTTCTAAAAAAAAATAAGCATTTAGTGTCTATTTAAAAAAAATATTATATCTTTGCAGTCTAAAATAGATAAATTCAGTTTATTATGAAAAAATTTCTTCTTACAGGTTTAGCATTGGTTGCTGCATTTGCAATGAGTGCTCAAGATGACAATACAACAATACGTTGGAAAAATTACACTCCTAATGGTTTTTGGGATAATTGGGAGATTTCGGGTGGTGTTGGCGCTAACTTTTTCGTTAAGTTAGGAGATAATGAAAACCCAAGTTTTGGTAAACTAACAGACTTTTCTTTTAATTTGTCTGTGGGAAAATGGTTTAGTCCTATTGTTGGAGCAAGACTTCAATGGCAAGGTCCTTTCGCAGCAGCGATAGACATAGATGGTAATTATAATGAATTTGACTATATGTTTATTCATTATGATCAGTTATGGAACTTAACCAATTGGATTTGTGGTTTAAAATGCGACAGGCTATATAATGCTGTATTGACTACAGGTTTTGGTTATGCTCGCAATTTCACAAAACAAAACAATGAGTATGCTGTTTCTTTTGGATTGCAAAATCGCTTTAGACTTTGTGATGCTTGGAATCTTGATTTTGAATTGTCTTCAATGTGGACAAAAGATAATTTTGATCAAGATGATAGTCCTCATTCAGTAACCAGAGGCACAGGTTTCTCAAAGCTTTCAACATCATTAAGTGCTTATTTGGGTCTTACTTATAAATTCCCTACACGTTGTTGGAAACCTTTACCTCAGTGTGAAGAAAAGAAGGATGACGGTGCTGCAAAACGTATTAAAGATCTTGAAAAAGATAATGACAATTACAAAAAGGCTCTTAAAGATGCTTCAGACGAAAACAATCGTTTGAAAAAAGATTTGGAAAATGCCAAAAAATCTGTTCCTCCACAATCTGAAAACAAATCTACTTCTGTTACACCAAGACAGGAACATGTTTCATTTACTGTATTCTTTGCTTTAAATGATGCATCTCTTTCTGATGAGGCAAAAATAACGGTTAATACGGTGATTGATTTGTTAAAGAAATCTGATAACACGGACACTTACACTATTACTGGTTTTGCTGATAAGGATACAGGAAATCCTAATGGTAATATGGAATTAAGTAAGAGACGTGCAGAAACTGTTCGTAAAGCTTTAATAAAAGGAGGTATTGATGCTTCAAGATTAAAAACTGACTTCAAAGGTGACGTTATTCAACCTTTGGGTAGTGGTTCTATAAATCGTTGTGTACTAATTTTGAAGGATAATTAAAATTTATTCAACTCCATAAAAAAAAGTTGCTCTATTGAGCAACTTTTTTTTATTTATTATTTTCAAAGCCCTAAATTATATTTCACATACACCAACTCATTTAACAGCGATTTAATTATTATTTACTTGAAATTTCACGCCATTTTTTTGCTTTTACAATCATAAATTCTTATTATATTCATCATAAATT
>JAISUE010000018.1 GCA_031272245.1 Bacteroidales bacterium | reverse complement strand
AAAAAAGGTATTCTCTTTGGCTCTTATGGCTGGGCGCCAATGAATATTAAGGTTATGCAACGTTATTTTGAGGAATCTTCTATTGAACTTGTTGCAACATATAACTTCAATTTTATCCCAAAACCTGAGGATTTGACAAACGTAACAACAGATTTGGAAAACAAAATTTAGTTCAAAATTTTACCGAGTGATTTCACAATATTTACTATTATTAACTTTCGTTTATTTTTTTTCATTTAGTTATTGTTACAAAATGTTTAAATTTTCATTCCAAAGTTTTTGATTTCGGATTAAATTTTTTTGATTTAATTTCAAAAGTTTTAAATCGCAGGTAAAAATATATCAATTATAATATTAAAGCAGATGTGATTGTCTGCTTTAATATTATAATTGATATATAAGAATACTTTGGGAAAAATAATTAAATTTCCATTTTCAAAATAAAAGATGGTTTAATAATAAGCAATTTCAAAAACAAAATACTACAATTCAGTTTGTTAAATTTTGTTGCAGCGTGCTAATTTGACATTTCAGGCAAAGAAGTTTAGATATAATTTATATCTTAATTTTTATCCATTAAATTGGAAAATACTTGTTCTCCATTTACAAATGTTCTTTCAATACTATTAGAAAATGTTGTGTGTAAAAGCGGACTCCATTTACATTTATAAAGTATATTATCTTTAGTTATTAACATTTTTCTGCTTGGATTTACCAAAACAATGTCAGCAAAATAACCTTCTCTTATAAAACCTCGTCCATTTAATGAAAATAAAATAGCCGGATTATGACTCATTTTCTCAACAATCTGTTCATAAGTTAATACATTTTCTTTTACCAACTCAAGCATCATAAGCAAAGAATGTTGAATACTTGGAATACCTGATGGAGCATTAAAATATGGTTTAAGTTTTTCTTCTAAAAGATGTGGGGCATGGTCAGTAGCAATTAAATCTATTCTATTATCGTATAAAGCTTTTCGTAATGCAGAGCGGTCATTTACTGTCTTAATTGCCGGATTGCATTTAATAAGATTACCTTTTTCCACATAATCTTCATCACAAAACCAAAGATGGGAAGGGCTAACCTCACAAGTTATTTTTTTTCTTTTTATATTGTCAGAAGAAAACAAAGATATTTCCTTTTCGGTTGTAAGATGCGCAATATGTAAACGTGTATTATATTTTTTAGCCAAATCAATAGCAAAAGACGAAGACTTATAACAAGCTTCAGTATCTCTGATTAAAGGATGAATAGCTGCAGTTGGTTCTTTATCTTTAAAACGTTCCCTATATAATAACGTATTTTCTCGTATGCGTTGTTCATCTTCACAGTGAGCGACAATAACCATTTGCGTATTTGCAAACAAATGTTCTAAACTATTGTTGTTATCTACAAGCATATTTCCCGTAGAAGAGCCAAGAAACAATTTTAATCCACATGCTAAATTTGTATCCGCAAGGCGTAATGCTTCATCTACGTTATCATTTGTTATTCCAAAAAAGAATTTATAATTGCAAAGCATTGAAGCTTCTGCCATTTTAATCTTATCTCTTAATGCATGTAAAGATATTGTTGGAGGATTTGTATTCGGCATGTCAAATATTGTAGTTACTCCTCCTGCAACTGCAGCGGTGCTTTCACTTTTCATATCAGCCTTATATTCTAATCCGGGCTGGCGAAAATGAACGTGAGAATCTATAACTCCTGGCAAAAGGAGTAGATTCTCACAATCTATAATTTCTGTGTCAAAAGGTAAGTTATCAAGGGAATGATTTTCTATTCTTGTTATTTTATTTCCCTCAACCAATATATTTTTTATTTCTATTCTGCCTTCATTGATTATTGTAGCAGAACGAAAATATTTATTGCTTTTGCTGTTCTTCAACTTCAGCAGCTATTGAATCATCAACTAAAATACGTCCGCAATACTCACATACAATAATTTTTTTGTGCATACGAATATCCATTTGTCGTTGATGAGGTATTTTACTGAAACAACCGCCACAAGCATCTCTGTCAACTGTTACAACAGCCAAACCATTACGAGCAGCAGCACGAATTTTTCTATATGCAGTCAGATAACGTTCTTCAATAATTGATTCATCTTTTTCCGCCTGTTCTAATAGTTGCTTTTCTTTTTCTTCGTTCTCTTTAACAATTTCATCTAATTCTATTTTTTTAGCTTCAAGATCTTTTTTCTTTTCTATAATGTCGTTCTCATACTTTTCAAGATCTTTAGTATAAGTTTCTATTGCAACTTTAGCCTCTCTATTTCTTTTATCGCAAAGCTGTATCTCTAATTGTTGAAATTCTATTTCTTTTTCTAATGATTCGTATTCACGATTATTTTTAACTTTATTTTGGTCGGCGGTATATTTTTTTATTAATTCCTCGCTTTCCTTAACCTTTGTTTTGTTTGATGAAATAGTGTTTTCATATTCCTTAATAGAGTTTTTATAATTTTCTACTCTTGTCTCCAAACCTGCTATATCATCTTCCAAATCCTGTACTTCTAAAGGTAATTCTCCTCTTATAATTCTAATTTTGTCTATCTGTGAATGAACTTGTTGAAGACTGTATAATGCAAGTAATCTGCGTTCAACAGCTTTATCCGCATCTTCATTTTTAAAAATTTTTTTTGGTTCTTCTTCTACTGCTTTTACTTTTTTTGCCATTGTATGTATTTGATTTATTATTCTAATAATAAAAATAACCTGTTTTATCGTTATAATTTAAAATTTAAAAGATACACCAAGTGTAACATTTGACCAGCCTGCTCCTAATTCAGCAAACAATCCTATATTATCCCAAAAATAATATCTTGCACCGAGATAAGCATCCCATCCAAAACCACTTTCACCTGTAACAAGGTATCCTAACGTTAATCCCAAGTAGGTATCTAACTTATCAACGAATTGATAATGCAAAGATGCTCTACCGCCAACTAAGCACCAAGTATGATCACTTCCTAATCCAAGACCAACAATAACACCTAAACCTAAGTTTGATTTATCATCCCAAAGATTAACAACAGACCAATCCAAAGCACCAGAAATAGGAACTCCATAAGTTGCACCAAAGCCAACTCCTATTGTTCCAACTAAACTTCCTTTTGAAAAGGAATCTTGAGCTTGAGTTGCAGTTGCCATAACAAAAATGGCTGCTACTGCTAATATAATTTTTTTCATATTTAAATATGTATTAAATTTATAAACTTTTGATTTTAACTTTTTTTGATTTTATTTCTACTAAATTAAACTCAAAAACAGGTTATTTTAGGTTGGCAAATGTACAAATAATTTTTTAATGAAATAAAAAAATATGCTGTTTTCTTTATTTTTATTATTTATTTTTCTCTTACATTCATTGCTTGACGTAAGCCACTACCTAACATCATAAATGCAAAAACAAGCAACATTATAGCCAAACCGGGAATTATTGCCATATATGCTGCATCAAGTATTATATATCCATAGTTTTCTTTTATCATTGTTCCCCATGAAGGCATTGGGGGTTGAACTCCTATTCCAAGGAAACTTAAACCTGCTTCCTGTAAAATAGCTGTTGCAAAATTTGAAGCAGTAATAACAGAAATTGCTCCGACAACGTTCGGTAAAATATGATAAAAAATAATTCTAAAATTTGTAAATCCCATTGCACGTCCCGCCTCAACAAATTCTTTTTCTTTCAAACTCATAACCTGACCTCTTACCATTCTTGCCAAATCCACCCACATTGTTAAACCAACAGCAACAAAAACTTGCCAAAAACCTTTACCCAATGCAAAAGTTATCGCAATAACCAAAAGAATTGTAGGCAACGACCATACAACATTTATTAACCACATAATTATTTTATCTGCCCAACCTCCAAAATATCCGGCTATTGATCCAAGCGTTACACCTATAAGCACAGCTATAACAACAGCAATTAACCCCACAGATAAACTGACTCTCGTTCCAATCATAAGTTGCGATAACATATCTCTTCCATATCTATCTGTACCAAGAATGTATCGTTTAGTAATAATCTTATAATTTGAATGTGGAATACTGATTATTTCTCCATCATTAGGATTATCTCCTGTGTAAGTTTCTACATACAAAACACCTTTTTCCTGCCAATGTTTATAAACAGGTATTGCCTTATAATTAGCTTTCTTGCCAAAAACCATTGTTTGAACAAAATTTGTTTTTACATTATTTTGATCATAAATATGTAACATTTCTATTTTGAAACCCGGTTTTTTTACAGCTATTTCAAGATGTTGTTCATTAGCAAATGGAGTTTTATCAGGTGTTATCAGATAACCCAACACAGATATTAAGATAAAAAAAACAATTATAATAAAACTTATTATAGACAGAGGATTTTTACGGAAACGTTTCCACGTATCTGACGACAATTTGCCATATTCTTTAGTCTTTTTCTTCCGTAAAAACATATTTTTTTAACTTTCTTTATTTTTAATGTTAAATGCTAAAGCATAAAGTTTAATTTGTTTCACCATTGCAAGCAATCCATTTGAACGAGTAGGAGAAAGATGGGAAGTTAAACCTATTTTATCTATGAAATACAAATCGGCATCATATACATCTTGAGGATATTGACTATTAAATACTTGTAAAAGTAAACTAATAATACCTTTTGTTATTACCGCATCACTGTCTGCTGCAATAATCATTTTGCCTTCTTCGTTCAATTTTGCACTTACCCATACACGTGATTGACATCCTTTGATTAAATTATTTTCAACTTTATCTTTTTCATCAATCAATGGACATTCCTTACCAAGTTCTATTAAATAATTATACTTATCCATCCAGTCTTCAAACAGATTAAACTCTTCTATTATTTTATCCTGTATTTTATTTATTGTCATATAATCGTATTTTAGTTTTTAACATTTGCAAAAGTAAAAAAATAAGTATTTAATTTATTATCACGATTTATATGACAAACAAAACGAAAATAAAAAAGCAACAGTTGATTTGATATTTGCTTTATTTTTTTGTCACATAACAAAGTTTTATTCCCAAATAATCAAAGAAATTTTACACTTCAATTATTTCCTGCTGATTATCTTCGGAAATAACCCACAGATAAGCTTTGATATTGCCATATCCCATTAAAGAAAGCAACCTCTTATATTTAGAAACCTGTTTTTGATATTCGGAACGTTGTGGAATATCTGTTTTTAACAATGACGGGAATTTGAAATCTACAATTATCACTTCATTTTCTCCAATCATTATTCTGTCCGGACGTGCTAATTTATCTTCCTCATTGGAGAAACCCGGTAAAATATCCTGTTCTATTAACACTTTGTATTTATCATCAAACCATTTATATTCAACAGCAAAAGCTAACATTTTTTCAACAGTAAGGTTTATTTCAGCAATTTGTTTTTCATTAAGTTCATATTCCGTTTGTATTTTGGATATGGCATGAAACTTATCGTTAGTCGTTTTAATCATTGACATAAGTTTATGAAGCATTATGCCTCTATGGACAGGTTCGGACAGATGATTTTTAGAAAAATAATCTATTGCGTCAGAGGACACTCCCAGATGAACTTTGGAATAATTATAAGTAGAATCTGCAGACACTGTCTTTATCTGTTCATTAATGTTGTTTTCCTGTTGAGAAACTGTAAATAAAATATTTTCGTCTTTTATAAAGAAACTTTCTTCATCCTGACTAATCTCTTTTTGAACTTTCTTCTGTTGCATAAACCAGTCGTGAATAATACCTGAAACATCACCACCGGAACTTTGTCTTTCTTTTTTTTGAGCAATAATACTTAAACCGTATTTCGCTCTTGTGAATGCAACATAAAGCAAATTCAAACTATCTATGTATTGTGCATTTTCTTCTTCCTCATAATCTTTTTGATACGATGTTTTTTTTAATTGTGCAACAGTTGCATTAAAGATTGGAATATTTATACTGTTATCTTGTGTTTTTACCCAAATTTTTTCTCTACCATTGTAAAAATCCCAATTACAATAAGGAATAATTACCACAGGATATTCCAAACCTTTCGCCTTATGAATACTTGTTATGCGAAGTGCATTGTCTCCTTCTGTTGAAGTAATTGTCTTATTTTTCAATTCACTTTCCCAATAAGCAAGAAAACCTTTCAGAGAAGAGCTTTTATTGGTAACATAATCCAAAACAGCATCATAAAAAGACATTACAAAAGCAGAACTTTGGTTAATTTCTAATGCTTTTGCCACTTCTATAACAAGTTCCATTAAAGGTAAATTCTTTTTTTGCCTTACATCATAAAGATATTCTATATTTGAGGTTGCGTTTTTATTTACATTTAACCATTTTTCCAAATCTTCGTTTCTCTGTTGCAAAACATAAGCAAGAGATATAGTATTTTGTTTATCATCAATATATTGTAAGGCGTTGATAATAGTCAATATCTCTTCCGAAGATGAATACGCAAAAGCTTCGTCCGAAGACGGATTATAATTATATTCTGTTGTAGATTGCTTTTTCAGATATTCGGCAATATCACGAATATTATCATTTCTACGGCAAAGAACAGCTATATCGTTTAATTTATATCCTTGTTGCAAATAATAATCTATCTCTTGTTTTAATTTCGTGAACATTTGTGGAGGCAAATCATATTGATCTTCTCTTTTTAAAAATGTGTACCGTACTTCTCCGCCTGTTTTTTTTGTTATTTGTTTTAAAGATTTAGCAATAGCAGTATTTTTACGTTCATAGGCTTGAGAAAAAAAACTGTTGTTAAATTCCACTATTTTATTACCTGTTCGGAAATTATTTTCTAAATACTTTGTCGTTGGATAAAGATAGGGCGTATCAGGGCTTTCCTTTGTTATAAGCCCGTTCAACATTCGCCAATCTCCTTCACGCCATCGGTAAATAGCCTGTTTTACATCTCCAAAAAGGAAACAGTTATAATTCTCTGCAAGACTTTCCATCAACAATAAGCGCAAATTTTGCCAGTCAATAACCGAAGTATCTTGAAACTCATCAAGCATAATATACTTCAACATTGAACCGATTTTCTCAAAGATAAAACTTACATCATTATTATCCCCAACAATTTGAGCGAGTAAAACAGGTGTATCACTTAATACAAAAGCATTATCTTCACGCAAAAGCCTTTGTTTAATATCAAAAATGTATTTTAATAAACCTGTTTGATAGATATTTTGTAAAACGGTTATTCGGTCTATAAAAGACGTATATGAATTTTCAAATAAAGCATTAACCTTTGCATATAAAGGCATAAGTGAATTAGTTACTACATCTGCCGTTTTAGACATTAAATCATCTTTGGTCAACCATTTTGTTATGACATTTTCTGCATTGTTAACAGTTAAATTGTCTTCCGTTTGCCGTGAATAGTTTTTAAGTTTATAGAATTTTAAGTATATGCTACTTTTATCTTTCCCCTTAAAACTATCAATCGTAAGATTTTCTCTTTTGCAAACTTCTAACAATTCATTTCCAAGAGTATTGGCAATAGAAATAAAATCATCTATCTGTTGTTGTATATGTTTTACACTTTCAGAAAGGTTTTGCAAATTTAAAGAATCTTCATTTATATATTCTCTTACGGTTATTTTTCTAAGATTATTAAAAGTAAAACTTGTAAGATCTTTCTCAAAATTCCATCTTACTCCTTTTTCTATCCTGTTCTGAATAAATTTCTCAAACCAGTTTTTAAGTTGAGGCTCGTTGTAAGCATCTTCAATAAATAAATGTACTGCCTGACGTGTGTAATCCCTATCATCAAGCAATAAATTGTAAGAAGATGCGACTCCTATTTCTTTTGTAAGATTGCGTAATATTCTTTGAAAGAATGTATCTATCGTTTCTATATAAAAATTAGAGTAATCGTGAAGTATATTTCTTAATGCAATCAATGAATTAGTATGAATTTCTTCTTTTGTAAGAGAGGTATTGCTTATTATTTCTTGAATATAATTGTCTGCAGCAGCAGAATTTGAAGCTATATCCTGCAAAACTTTCATTATTCTTTGCTTCATTTCCAATGTTGCTTTATTAGTAAAAGTAACGGCAAGAATATTTCTGTATGCTTTAGTATTTTTCAACAGTAAAGAAAGATACTCAACAACCAGTCTAAAAGTTTTGCCACTTCCGGCAGATGCAGAATAAATAATGGTATTAGCCATTGAATTTTATTTTTTTTGTCTTAAAACTTCATAAATAAGTATACCGGCTGCAACAGAAACATTTAATGAAGCGATTTCTCCTTTTATTGGTATAGCAACATGTTCTTTTGCTATATTCAGTAAATCGTTTTCAATTCCTTTATCTTCGGAACCGAGAATTATAGCTAAAGGTTTAGTATAATCTAAAGATGTGTAATTCTGTTTTGCTTTTTCTGTGGCACAAATAGTTATAATTCCTTCCTGATGTAAAGTATGAATGGTTGTTTTTAAGTTATCGGTTTTAATTATTGGTATTTTCAATAAACCTCCTGCTGAAGTTTTTACAGCATCTTCATTAATAGCAGCAGAACCTTGCGAAGGTATAATTATTGCATCAACATTCGCTGCTGCAGCTGTGCGGGCTATTGCCCCCAGATTACGAACATCAGTTATTTTATCTAAAATTAAAAAGAATGGAATATTATTGTTTTCCGTTAAATCATTTAAAACATCTTCCAAATTAGCATATTTTATAGCGGAAATATATGCTATAACACCCTGATGATTGCCTTTTACAACTCTATTAAGCCTTTCAACAGGCACATATTGTGTTCTTATTTTCTCTTTTTTCAATTCAAATTTCAACTCCTGCACTAAAACGCTTTTTAAATTATCCTGTAGAAGAACTTTTTCTATAGTGATATTGCTTTTAATTGCTTCTATTACGGGACGTATTCCGTAAATAATGTTTGCTTTATCCATATTTTCATATCTTATTATATGGCAAAAATAATAAAAGGATAAAAACTTCGTAAATACTAATTAAATTGAAATTAAAATAAACAAAAACAGCGTTTCATATTGCTATGAAACGCCAACCATCCTTGTCTAACGATTAAAAAATCTTTTATTTTCCCTTATTTGTTTTGTGATCTAAGCAGGATTCGAACCTGCGACCTACTGCTTAGAAGGCAGTTGCTCTATCCAGCTGAGCTATTAGACCGCCTTTTTTGTCGGGGTGGCAGGATTCGAACCTGCGACCTCCTGGTCCCAAACCAGACGCGATAACCGGACTACGCTACACCCCGAAAGTGATTTCCCTATCTTGCTGCGGAGAGAGGGGGATTCGAACCCCCGGTACCCTTATACGAGTACGACAGTTTAGCAAACTGTTGGTTTCAGCCACTCACCCATCTCTCCAATTGCTTGGAATTGGGAGTGCAAAAGTACAAATTTTTTCTCATATACCAAACTTTTTCTTTTTTTTTCTGTAGTTTTTTTTTTAATTCCCTTATTATAAGGGGAATAAAGTAATATAAATTTTACTTCAACAATTATATTTAGTCATAAATTTCACTTGCGTAAACATAAATCAAGCATTTTAACATCTATTTGCTTGATTATAGTTTAAAATAATTTGACAATGGATTTGTAAAACAGTAAAAAATGATTGGATGTATTTGATATTAAATTTTAAAATAGATGCAATAATACTTTTTTAGATTAAGCGTTTATGTTTATGCAGATAAAAAAGATTTTATATTTTTGCAAATCTATAAATAAGTAATATTAAACGAAATATATGAATGAAAATAATAAGCACAATCAAAAGTATTCTAAGGGCAAACAGCCCAAGATGAAATTTAACATGTATTGGCTCTATGCCATAATCATAGCCATAATTATTGGTTTCTGGCTTTCCGGTAACGACACAACAGTTAATAAGACTCTTGAATGGGATAAACTGAAAAATGTTATTCTTAAACATGACTACAATAAAATAATTGTGGTTAATCAGAAATATGCGGAGGTTTATATTAAACCTGAAGAAATAAAAACCAATGATGCCTACAAAGATTTGCGTGTGAAACAAGGTATTTTTGTTTCCCCAAAAGCCGACAACGAAGGATTTTACACTTATAATTTTGTAAATTATGACGACTTTCGGGAAAAATTAAGGGACGTAGAAAATCAATGGATTGTACAGGACACTGCGGGCGTTCAAAATGAAGTTCAAAAACAAAAAATTATATCCGATTTACGAATTAATGTTCAAGCCGAAGAACGTGGAAGTTTCTGGGACGGAGGTTTCTTTAATTTAATTATTTGGATTTTGGTAATGGTTTTGATGTGGGTTTTTATTGCCAGAATGATGCGAGGTGGTGCCGGTGGTTCGGGCGGTATTGGCGGAGGTATTTTCTCTGTTGGCAAGAGTAAAGCCAAACTTTATGATAAGGAAAAAGATGTACAGATAACTTTTGCTGATGTTGCCGGTTTGGAAGAGGCAAAAGTTGAAGTAATGGAAATAGTTGATTTTTTGAAAAGTCCTAAAAAATATACAAATCTTGGAGGAAAAATTCCAAAGGGGGCTTTGCTTGTTGGTCCTCCGGGTACGGGAAAAACTCTTTTAGCCAGAGCAGTGGCCGGCGAAGCTCGTGTACCGTTCTTTTCTCTTTCAGGGTCAGATTTTGTTGAAATGTTTGTTGGTGTAGGTGCTTCACGTGTGAGAGATTTATTTAAGACGGCAAAAGAGAAAGCCCCATGTATAATTTTTATTGATGAAATTGATGCAATAGGACGGGCAAGAGGTAAAAATCTTATGTCCGGCAGTAACGATGAAAGAGAAAACACTCTCAATCAGTTATTGACAGAGATGGATGGTTTTGGTACAAATGCAGGTGTCATTATTCTTGCTGCAACCAACAGAGCCGACATATTGGACAAGGCTCTTTTACGAGCAGGACGTTTTGACAGACAAATTCATGTTGAATTGCCTGATGTTGAGGAGAGAAAAGCTATTTTTGCGGTTCATACCAAAAATCTAAAATATAATAAAGAAGAAGTTGATACCGACTTTTTAGCAAAACAAACTCCCGGATTCAGCGGTGCAGATATTGCAAACATTTGTAATGAGGCTGCATTGATTGCTGCACGACACGATAAAAAAATTATTGGCAAACAGGATTTTCTTGATGCCGTTGACAGGATAATAGGAGGGCTGGAAAAAAGAAACAAAATAATTTCTCCAAAGGAAAAACGTGTTATTGCATATCACGAAGCAGGACATGCATCTGTTTCATGGCTATTGGAACATGCCAATCCATTGGTAAAAGTTACTATTGTTCCTCGCGGACAGGCTCTCGGTGCTGCGTGGTATTTACCGGAGGAAAGACAAATTACTACAAGGGCACAAATGCTTGATCAGATTATCTCTACTCTTGGCGGACGTGCATCCGAAGAAGTAGTCTTTGGTGAAATTTCAACCGGAGCATTGAACGATTTGGAACGCGTAACCAAACAGGCTTATGCAATGGTTGCCTATTACGGATTAAACGATAAACTTGGCAATGTCTCTTATTATGATTCTACGGGACAAAGTGAATATGGTTTTAACAAGCCTTTCAGTGAAAAAACTGCAGAACAGATTGATGCGGAAATTCACGCTTTGATAGAAGAATGTTATACCAGAGCTAAGGAAATTCTTGTTACCAATAGAGAGAAATTAGACCAGTTAGCCGAAATACTTATAACACGGGAAGTCATTTTCCGTGAAGACGTTGAAGCCATTTTTGGCAAGCGTCCATGGGACGAAGAAAAAACAATAACTCAAAATACGGAAAGCCTATCTAAAAACGCTGAAACCAATGAATGAAATATCTAAACGTACAATAACAGGTACGATATATATAGGTATAATCCTTGCAGCAACACTAATACATCCGATACTTTGTGGAATTATCTTTGGAATAATCAGTATTATTGGATTAAATGAATTTTATTGTAATGCTGATTTGACAGGTATTAAAACAAATAAAATTTTCGGACTTATTTTTGGACTAATATTGTTTAGCAGCATATTTTTTATTGTTCACAAATTATCAGTATATATTATATTTATATCCCTGCTGTTTTTGTTTATTATTCTGCTCACTATTGTTTTTGCCGAACTTGTAAAACACACAACAACTCCATTTACAAACATAGCATTTACTTTTCTTGGTATATTATACATTGTGATACCTTTATCTCTTACTATTTTTATCATTTATCCCGATTCTTTTCAACCTATGAATCTACTTTCTCTCTTTATTTTTGCGTGGTGCAATGATACATTTGCTTATTTAACGGGTTGTAAATGGGGAAAGCATCGTTTATGTGAAAGAATTTCTCCTAAAAAATCATGGGAAGGTTTCTTTGGCGGAATGATTGCAACACAAATTGCTGCTTTTGCTATTTGGTTTTTCTCAGACGGAAGTTTTTCTATCCGGCATTGGGTGATTATTGGATTGATAATGACAATATTTGGAACGCTTGGCGATTTGGTTGAATCAATGTTCAAGCGTCAAATTGGAATAAAGGACAGCGGTAAAATTTTACCCGGACATGGAGGTATTCTTGATAGATTAGATTGCATGTTTATAGCTGTCCCTGTAGTTTTTATTTTTATGTTAATAGAACAAATATTATTGAAATGATAGATTATAAAGTAGCTGACTTAACGTTGGCAGAATTCGGCAGAAAAGAAATAGAAATAGCCGAAAAAGAGATGCCCGGTTTAATGGCTTTAAGAACAAAATATGGTAGGGAAAAACCATTAAATGGTGCTCGTATAACAGGATCTTTACACATGACAGTACAAACAGCTGTTTTAATTGAAACATTAGTTGCTTTAGGAGCAGATGTTAGATGGGCTTCATGCAATATTTTTTCAACGCAAGACCATGCTGCTGCTGCTATTGTAAAAGCGGGTGTGCCCGTTTTTGCATGGAAAGGTGAGAGCATTGAAGATTATTGGCAATGTACATATAAAGCACTATCCTTTCCTGAAGGTAAAGGACCAAACCTAATAGTTGACGATGGAGGCGATGCATCATTACTTGTACATAAAGGGTATTATGCAGAACAAAATCCTGAACTGTTAAACAGAACTCCTGATAACCATGAGGAAAAAATAATACAGAATCTTTTAAGAGAAATCCAAACTAAACATCCTAATTATTGGCATAATATGGTAAAGGACTTAAAAGGTGTCAGTGAAGAAACAACAACAGGTGTCCATCGTTTGTATCAAATGTTTGAAAGAAAGGAATTACTAATACCTGCAATCAATGTTAATGATAGCGTAACAAAAAGTAAATTTGATAATCTTTACGGTTGCAGAGAAAGTTTAGCCGATGGTATCAAGCGTGCTACAGACGTTATGATTGCCGGGAAAGTTGTAGTTGTTTGCGGTTATGGTGATGTTGGAAAAGGTTGTGCAAGAAGCATGAGAGGTTATGGAGCGAGAGTTTTAGTAACAGAGATAGATCCTGTATGTGCATTGCAGGCTGCAATGGAAGGCTTTGAGGTAACAACTTTACAAGACGCTCTTGCTGAAGGAAATATTTACGTTACTACAACAGGAAACCGTGACGTAATAACAGCAGAAGATATGGCTAAAATGAAAGATGAAGCTATTGTTTGTAATATTGGACATTTTGACAACGAAATTCAGGTAGCCGAATTAGAAAATTGGCAAGACATTAAAAAAATAAATATAAAACCACAAGTGGATAAATATATTTACCCTGATGGACATTGTATTTATTTACTTGCAGAAGGGCGTTTGGTTAATCTTGGCTGTGCAACAGGTCATCCGTCTTTTGTTATGAGTAATTCTTTTACAAACCAGACCCTTGCACAAATAGATTTATGGCAAAAGGCTAAATCTGCCACACCATACAATACCGGAGTGTATCGTTTATCAAAAAAATTAGATGAAGAGGTAGCACGTTTACACCTTGAAAGAATAGGCGTTAAACTTACCAAACTCACTCAAGCTCAAGCTGATTATATTGGCGTACCTGTGGAAGGACCTTATAAACCTGAACATTACAGATACTAATAACCAATAAAAAGACAAAGAGGTTGATCAACCTCTTTATTTTTTTACTTGATTCACAAATTATTAAAGTATCAACTTCTTTATCCTCTTCCGAACGTTCAATTATTGTCAACAAAGATTCATTTATCTGTTTCAAAACCTCTGTTTTGGCATAACCTATTATTGTTACAACTAACACCATTATTTTCAACGCCTTAAAAACCTTTGTTGAAACTCTTTAATCATCGTTTCAACCCCTCCAACCAAAATTTTTACCCTCAAAAAAGTCTTTGAAAATGAATTTAAATATTTAAAAGCAAAATTTAAAGTTTTTAATTCCGGATTAAAACATTTAAAAGTGAAATTTAAAGTTTTAAATTCTGGATTAAAATATTTAAAAGTAAAATTTAAAGTTTTAAATTTTGCTTTTAAATGTTTAAATGGAAAATTTAAGACTTTTTTTAGACCCAAAACAAAGGTTGCAAGACCGAAAACAAAGGTTTTTAAGCCGTTGAAAATGATTGCATTGACAGAAACAATGGTTGGAAAAACCGAAACAAAGGTTGGCGGATTGGAAACAATGGTTGCTGAATTTGTAACAAATGTTACACTTTGGATTGCTTCGCTTTCGCTCGCAATGACGGGGATGAAAAGTACAATGATGAGGATTGCACTTGAAATGACAGTTAAATATAATTGGAAAATCCAAAAGTACATTTTAAAAAAACGAAAAGTACAAATTTTGCCGCACACACGTTTTATACCTTATTCAAAATTTTGGTAATATCTTCGTCAAGCTGCTTCACAATTTTATTGTTTAACTCACGGCTCTCACCAATGAATTGACGCTTCGGCATTGTGAAAGGCGTTTTGCCGAATATCTTTGCCTGTCCGCCCTCATTATGAACCTGTGCGTAAGGCTTGTCCGAATATATTGTTGCCTGTGCTTTGCCTGTCTCATAATCAATAGAGGCTTGAAGTTCGCCGCTGTCGTGCAGTATCTTGTCCTTCATTCTCTTTGGACTTTTATACCCGCTGCCTTTTGCAGTGGCATCAAAGCCGAACCACGGGCTGTTCGGGTCTCTACGCTTTACATCCTGCCAGGGGGAAGGATTACCAATATCAGCAAAACCTTCCCTGTCAAAATTAGCCTGAAAATGTTCAACGGCAATTTTGCCAATTAAACGAGGGGCTGTGTTGTCAATATAATTCTCTATCTCTTTTGTCTTTTCTTCAAGCAAACTGATGAACTCTGCGGGTGTTAAATCTTTTGACATATTGCAACGGTATTTAATTGATAATTAAATTAAGATTAATTTTTTTTTCTTTTTGCTTGTATTTAAATTATTTTTTGTATCTTTGCACTCTGAAAGATTAACATTTTAACATCTCGGCTTGTAGAGCCGAGCAAATGCGATGGAATGTTAATCTTCTTTTATTTTAAGAACTTTAATACTGATGCATTATCAGTTATGCTGTATAAATACTTTTTACCATTATTATTCTCTTTAATTATAAGCCAAGACTTATATCCGTTTATCAATACTTCAAATAAATACACATTTTTCTCGTCTTTTTTAGGATAAGCCTCCCCTATGTATGTAGTTTTTGGAAAAACATCTTCAATATCACGTAATAATTCATTTTTAAGGTAATGCTGGTCATGCGGTTGATTAGTGTATTCTTTAAGACCATTTAAGGAAATTTCTACATTAGATAACTTTGGATGCTGCTTGGCTTTCCATAAATTCAAGGTTAGGAAAGAGGTCGGCGTTTCAGGCAAAATTCAGGC